>JAUJMG010000025.1:8797-21837 GCA_030446955.1 Thermomicrobiales bacterium | reverse complement strand
TATTGGCCCGAGCCAGGCGTTGGTCTTGCTTGTCGAGGACCCGCTCCCACTTAGACGCGGGTTTCCCATGGCGAGGACGCACTCCCCCCATGGCGCAACCCGTGCGGGTGGCACCTCCTGCCTGGTGCTGGTGCAACGACGGCCACCGGGGCGGGCCGACGACGTAGTGGCGAACAGAGGCGGGAAGTCGTGGAGCAGACACCGTCGAGAGCCGCCCAGAGCGGAGGCAAAGAGACCCCGGACCCGCCCGGAGTCTCTTCTGAGGGACCACCTCGCGGCCCGCAACCGGCCCCAGCAACCACCATCCCAATGGGGGCAGAGGTCTGCGGGGCGGACGGGGGCCGACTCGGGCGAGTAGCAGCTGTCTGGCCAGCCTATGTCCTGGTCGAGACGGCGCCCGGATCCTCGGCTGACTACTGGGTCCCGGTGGATGCCATCGCCGGCTACGAGGGAGATGTCTCGGCCCTGACGGTAGCCCATGGGGAGGTTGTTAAGCGGGGCTGGACCGAGCGGCCGCCCGGCGGTTCCGAGCAGCCACGGTGAGGGGCGAGCATGGACCTACGGCGACGATGATCGATGGGCCGGTGCACTACCGGGCGCGGGGACGAAACGGGTGAAACTGGATCGAATCTCGGGCCTTCTCCCGGACGGGACTGTCAATGTGCTCGTCGAAAGCCCTCGGGGCAGCCGCACCAAGTACGAGTACGACGAGGACCTCGGGGTCATGGTGCTCGACCGTACCCTGCACGCGGCGGTCTATTTCCCGGCCGGCTACGGCTTCGTTCCAGGCACCCGCAGCTCCGACGGCGAGCGCCTCGACGCGCTAGTCCTGGGAGACGAGCCCGCCTTTCCAGGGTGCCTGGCCCGGGTGCGGCTCCTCGGCGTGCTGGCAATCGCCACGGGGCACGGCCGGGAGCACAAGCTGCTCGGAGCGCCGGTCGGAGAGCCCCGCTTCGCGGAGTACCAAGACGCCGCGGACTTGCCGACCCACCTACTGAAGGAGATCGAGCACTTCTTCGAGGTGTACCGCGAACTGGAAGGCAAGGACATGGCGTCGCTCGGCTGGGAAGGGGTGGAGCGGGCGCGGGCCGTGCTTGATGAGTGCATCAGCGAGCGCTAGTACGGCGGGCGGCGGCAACTACGCGTAACCGGAGTGCCTCAGCGCAAGACGGAGACGCGGCGTTTAGTCGAGCCGTGAACCTGGATCATCGTCCCAGCGCTCCCCCGTGAAGGCTGATGCGTCACCCAATCCACGTTCTGTTTGCTGAGCCGCTTCAAAACGATGCCCTCCCGCCGCTGAACGGGGGTCGCGGTGAGACGCGGGTAGCGACCGGCCGCGGGGGCCGGAGCTCGCTAGCACATTCTCTGGGGCAGGGCCGGCGTGCCGCGTTGATCCTTGAGCGGACTGGCATTGGATCAGCGGTCCGTGGGAGAGCGGTTAAGGTCTCCTTCAACCTGCAGCGTGTCTTCTTGAGTGTGGCACGGTGAAACGCTCGTCCTACGGGGCGTGGATCCTGCGGCTCGTTTGTCAGGTCCCGTCGGATCGAGCGCGGCTCCCTGATAATTCGACCGCTGATTGATTCGGTCAGGATGGGTCCGGGCGGAGCGGACGACGCCGGCTCGACTGAGTCGGGCGCAGGGAGGGAGGGACTTGGCCATGGCAGCGGGCATCCGGGTCGATCCGGCGCTTGTCGAGCGCGCCGTCCTCGAGCTTGCGATGGAGGGCGCCCACGGGGAGACCGGGGTGTGGCGTACGGTCTACTCCCCCGAGTGGGTCGCCGCCACCGACCGGTACACGGCCTGGTGTGAGGAGGCCGGCCTGCGGGTCCACCGGGACGCGGTCGGGAACGTCTGGGGCCGGCTGGATGGGACCGACGGCGGAAAGGCGATCGTCTCCGGCTCGCACCTCGACTCCCAACGGCCCGGCGGTCGATATGACGGTGCGCTTGGAGCCATCGCGGCCCTGGTGGCGATCCGGACGCTGAAGGAGCGATTTGGGCCGCCTAGGCGACCCTTGGAGGCCGTGGCGCTGTGCGAGGAGGAGGGGAGCCGGTTTCCATCCGCCAACTTTTGGGGCTCCCGCGCGATTACGGGCGCCATCGCTCCGGACGATCCCGAGACGACCCATGGCTACGACGGGGAATCGATCGCGGAGGCGATGCGAGCGGTCGGGCTGGAACCGGAGCGGATCCCCGAGGCGGAGCGCGACGATCTCGACGCCTTCGTCGAGCTCCACATCGAGCAGGGGCCGATCCTCGAGCAGTCTCGGCTGCCAGTGGGGATCGTGAATGCCATCACCGGCATCCGCCACTACGTCGTTGAGTTGCGGGGAACGGCCAACCACGCGGGGGCGTTCCCAATGGACCTGCGGCGCGACCCCATGGCTGGTGCCGCGGAGATCATTTCAGGTGTCGTTGCTACCGCCCACCGGATGGGGCGCCCGGCGGTGACAACGGTTGGACGGGTGGTCGTGGAGCCGAACGGCCCGGCGATTGTGCCGGAGGCGGTGACGTTCACGGTGGACGCCCGGCACCCCGACCCGGCCGCCAGGGACGCCCTCTACGCCAAGCACGAGGCACTGATGCGGGAGGTCGCGGCACGACGGGATCTGGAGATTAGCTGGCATCACACCTTTGACCAGGTCCCGCTCACCTGCGACCCGGAACTCGTCCGCTTGCTTGAGGAGGCCGCGGCGAATCAGGGGGTGCCAAGCCTGACGATGGCGAGTGGTGCAGTGCACGACACCCAGCGGATGGCAGCGCGGTGCCGGGTGGCGATGCTCTTCGTCCGGAGCAAGGACGGGCGCAGCCACACCCCGGCCGAGTTCTCGTCGCTCGATGACTGTGTCGCCGGCATCGAGGTTTTGGCCGCTGCACTGCACGCGCTCGCGTACTGACCCGACTGCGCCAGCTCAGTCTGCCTGTACGCTGCGAGGCTCTGGAGACCCGACCCTCCTCGCGCGGCTGCCCGATGTACGCCCTCGGTGCAAGAGACCGGCTTGTTCACTCCCAGTCAGAACGTGTAGTGGCGCGGAGCGCACGAGCGTCACACATCCCAAAGGTCATCGGAGTCGGGCCCGCCCTTCGGCGCAGCACTTGACCTGCTAGGATGCCGGTGCTGAGGCGAGCCCCAGCCGTCGCTGCAACCGTGGTGCCGAGTCACGGTCAAACGAGGGGGCGGTCATCACGCGTCTCGCACGCTTAGCCGGGTTTCTGAAAGGATCTGGCAAGGGTGCCTATGGCGAGGCGCGCGTCTCGCTGTAGGTGGATCGACGGACAGAGCTGAGCGCTTCGGATCAAGCGGCTGGGGGTTGAATCCCTCCGGGGTACCCTGGCTTCCCTCTGTCCCTCCCTTCGATTCGTAGAGAAGGATCACTTCGCCGGAGGTTCCTTTTGTAGATGCGCGCCCACATTCTCTCCATCGGCACCGAGTTGCTGCTCGGCTACCTCACGGATACGAACGCCACTTTCCTTGCCCGGGACCTTGCGCCGCGAGGGATCGAGTTGGTTCACGTCACTCAGGTGGGCGACGACCTTTCACGGATGGTGAAGGCTTTTGAGGCGGCCCTGGCGGACGCCGACCTGGTCATCGCCACGGGCGGCGTCGGGCCGACGGACGACGATTTGACGCGAGAGGCGATCGCAAAAGTCGTCGGGGAGACTCCGGAGGCGGATCTGCGGCTTCTGGCGGAGATTGAAGCGTTCTTCGCCGCCCGCGGCACGAAGATGCCCTCCCGAAACGCGAAACAGGCCTGGTTAATCCAGTCTGCTGAGCCTTTGCCGAACCCGGTCGGGACGGCGCCTGGTTGGTTTGTGCGGCACGAGGGACGGGTGATCGTGGCGATGCCGGGCGTTCCACGCGAGATGTACCGGATGTGGGCAGAGCAGGCCGTTCCCCGTCTCCAGCACCTACTACCACAGGGCTCCGTTCAGAGCGTCACCTTCCGGACCATGGGAATCGGGGAATCGGCCGCGGAAGAGTTACTCCGGGATCTTGTCGAGCGAGGAGACCCGGTGGTTGCGACCTACGCCAAAGATGACGGTGTGCATGTTCGTGTCACAGCGAATGGCGTGTCCGCGGCGGCTGCCCTCGCTCGCCTTAAGGAGACCGCCGACGATGTCGAGACGCGGCTCTTGCGCCACGTCTACTCGCGGGATGACGCCCCCTTGCCCCGTATCCTCCTTAGCCTGCTGCGGGAACGGGGGCTAACGATCGGCATCTCCGAGCAGGGGATAGCAGGCCGGTTCAACGCGCTCCTTGGGAGCGAGCCGGGCGCGGCGGGCGTTCTCTGTGGCGCTATTGCGATTCCAGCGACGGACTCCGGGGAAACCGACGTGGACGCCGGGGTGCTGGCAGCCGGGGCGACAGAGCGATTTGGGGCGGATGTTGGGCTAGGTCTGGCAGCCAGGCTGTCGCTTGAGGGGCCTGGCGTTTACCGAGGCGAGATCGACATCGCTCTTACTGGGGTGTTCTCACGGCGGGAGCGCATCCCGACCCGAGCCTCTTTCGAGGATGTCCAGCGACGGGCCGCTCTAGCGGCGGCCGATCTACTTCGACGAGCCGTGAGCGAGATCGATTAGGACCGGCCTTAAGGGTTGGCGGGGGAGCGGTGATCGTAGGCAGCGATCAAAAGGCGCTGCTCTTCGAGCATTGCCGCCCGCGCCTCGTCTGTCGCGTCGTCCCGCCCGCAGAGGTGCAACAACCCGTGCACGACGAGGAACTTGAGTTCCTCCGCCGCGGTGAGCCCGAAGTCCGGCGCTTGGGCTTGCGCTTGGTCTACCGAGACGACGATGTCCCCACCGTGGTCCGCTTCCTCGGGCTCTTCCGAGGGAAAGGTCATCACGTCCGTCTCCGTGTCGACGCCGAGAAAGTCTCGATGAAGTTGCCGGAGATGGGCGTTCCCGGTGAGCACAACGGTCACCACCCAAGTTCCATCACCTCCCACCTGTTCCAGGACGAAGCGGCCCAGATCTTCAATATCACCAGGACTCGCGTTCGGCGGTAGCGCCGTTCCCTCGACGACCTGGCATTCAATCGCGATCCGATCCATGGTCACGTCCTCGGGCTGGGAGCATTGGCAGGAGTCGGTTCCTCAAGGAATGAAGTTCCCTACATGGGTGCTAGGTTTTCCCGTCGACAAACAGGAGAACGACGCACAGGACGTGCTTCAATGGATCTAGCGCCCGGAGGTGAGGGCGATGCGGGCTGCTTGGCTGACGCGGCGACCATCGGCGCGGCCAGCGACCCTTTCCATCAACGGGGGCATGACTTTCGAGAGATCCCGTGGTCCTTCAGCGTTCGTCTCCCGGACAACCTCCGCCACGAGAGCGTTCAGTTCCTCGTCCGAGAGCGCGGCAGGGAGGTAGCGCTCCAGCACGGCGAGTTGGGCTTGTTCCCGCTCAGCGAGATCCGGACGGTTGCCCGCGCGGTACTGCTCGATGGCGTCGGTGAGTTGCTTGGCCTGCCGCCGAAGCACGGCCGTCGACGCCTCAGGTGATAACGGAGCGCCTGCGTCAATCTCCGCGTTCTTCAGCGCCGACCTGAGGTAGCGGATGGCATCGCGCGATGTCTGGTCCCCCGCCTTCATGGCGGACGTCAAATCCTGCTGCAATCGGCTGGAAAGCGAGTTGTCCATTATTCCTTCCGGCCAGCACGACGGTCCTGAGGGCAGCGGGTTGGACCTCGGCCAATCGTCTGAAGCCAGTCCAGCCGCGAGTATAGGAAGGCTTGCTGACACGGTCAAACCGGAGGGTGTTTCAACCGTTTGCACCGAAGAGGCCTGCCACCTTCGTCAGTAGGCTCCTGGTGTCCAGATCACGGACGGCAGTATCTCGATGGAGGAGAGTTTCTTGGTGCCCTCGTCCGCCTGCGTGCAGCGTAACGCCTCCACCGTTCTCGCTCCTTAACGCCCCTCTTTCAAGCGCTCGAAAGTCTGTGGCATAGAGCATTTGACCGGCCTTCGTTCGAGGAGGCGTCGTGCCGGCGTGGAGCGGAGCCGATGTTTGATCTATTGGTCGCATGAGGGGCATATGTCATAATCGGAGAGCGACAACAATCGATGGAGGAGCGTGCGTCATGCCGGACCGCGCCGGGTTGACTCGTCTGACGCGGGTGTCTGCCCGCTCCGGGTTCCGCATGCCGGATGCACCAATCAGCCAGGGCGAGGTCATTGAACGGCCGGCGCGGCGCGGGAAGACATTGGGCGCCAACCTGGAGAGTGTTTCGACCGGAGCGACGCTGTTCGGGCAAGGCGATCTCCTCGAGGGCATCGTCGCGGCCGCCGCGCTGCTCATGATGGTGGCGATTGGGGTTTCACCCTGGCTGGCGATCCCGCTCGCCGTCGTCACCTATATTGGCGTGGCCCTCATCCGGCCGCCGCGCGAGCGTCAAGACGAGGCAGTCGACGACAGCAATCCGGAGCAGGTCGCTGTCGAGGCGACGGTCAACGACGGCGGACGACATCAACTCACGCATGAGGTCACCGATGAGGCGGCGCTTGCTTGTGCCGCGGCGGCCCAGCGCTTCGGATTGACCCGGCGGGAGCGCGAGATCTTGCCGCTGCTGGCCCAGCGGCTGACCGACCGCGAGATCGCCGAGCGGCTCTGCATCAGCCATCGGACGGCGATGAACCACGTCGCCAGTATCCTCGCCAAACTCGCCCTCGCCTCGCGCCGGGATGTGGCCGCCTTCGCTGCCCTCCACGGGCTTCTGCCGCCCTCCTTGCCGCCAACCAACGGTAAGTAATCCTCACCTACTCCCCCGCGTTCGCCAAATTGAGTGGATTCCACGGATGCGCGCGTACGCCTTTCGCCGCATCCTCGGACCGTGTCCGGACCAGCGCACCGGCACTCCGGATCCGGCGACGGTCACTCCGGCAGGCGCGCCGGCTGCGTCCAGACCGAGCTGATCACAGGGTCCCTGAACTCACCCTCGGCGCCACCTAGCGCTGCTGCCAACGTCGTGCTCGCCGATAACCCGGCTCGACCGGAACGGAGGGGAACCACGGATGGACGAGCACGGATCCTACGCCGCCTTGATGCCGTCTGCGACGGGGACGCCTCCTCCACTGGCATGGTCCCAGCAGCGCCCATATGGGTCGGCTCGGGTGTACGCGGGATTTTGGCGACGCTACGTGGCCACGGTCATCGACGGGCTCGTGTTGAGCGCCGCCAATTACCCCCTGACCTTCATCCTGGACGAAATCCCGGCGCGCGTGGTTGACCCGGATCCCTTCGCCGACTCGGTGTGGCTCATCCTCAGCTTGTGGTTTGCGGCGTCCTTGGTCGTGTTCATCGTGCTCGACTGGTTCTACTTTGCCGGGCTGGAGAGCTCGTCCTGGCGGGCGACGCTCGGCAAGCGCGCACTCGGTATCGCAGTCACCGATCTCCAGGGCGGTCGCGTTTCGTTCGGCCGCGCCACGGGACGCTATTTCGCCCATTACATCTCAATCGTCATCTTCCTCCTCGGGTTTCTCATCCAACCGTTCACGGCGAAGCGGCAGGCGCTGCACGACATGATCGCCGGGACGCTGGTAGTGCGCGCATGATCGGGGAGATTGGGATCGGGCGACTCATCTCCTCCGCTATCGAAGGAGCGCTCTCATGCGTGGCTGCGTACTGGGACTCCTCGTCGTGCTGCTGATCCTCTGCGTCGGTGGCGCCGCGCTCGGCTATTTCGTAGGGATCCCTTGGGCTCGAACGGCCATCTCGAAGGGTCAAATGTCTCTGTCCAACACCATGGCGGACGCGGTCACCGCTTCAGTTTCCAGCCGGATCGAGGAGCGCGCGCTCCGAAAAGGCGAACTCGTGATCCGGTCGGCAGACATCAATGTCAACAACGCCGAAGTCCCCGGCGAATTCGGCATCGAGACGGGCACGGACGGAACCTGGATCTACGGACTTGAAACCGAGATCAGCCCGAGAGGACTTGCCCTTGTTGTGCCAGGGGAGCCGGACGTCACAAACGCCGGTCATCAGATGGCTTTGGCGGTTCCGGTTGTGGAAGACGGGCGGGTAGAACTCACCGAGGTAGAGGTGGCCTCCGGCGTGATGCGGTTCTTCCTCTCGAAGGACGGATTCGAGCAAGGCATGGAAGCCGGGATCAATCGCGCCCTCCAGGCCCACGGATTGACGCCGACCTCGATCACGATGGGCAACGGCCAGCTGACGATCTTGACCGAACCAGCGAACTGCGCGAAGGGAATCGCTCGATGCCCGACGGAAACGCCCATCGAGCACCTTGCCGCGGTGAGTGAACGCCACGACTCACTCATAGCGTGCGTTTGATGCATTGATCGCCGCCATGCCGTCACATACCGGCGGGATCTACCAATGAACGGAGGGCCGAGCATCATGATTTACCTCTTCACGTCTACTTCCCCGACCGGAACGTGGCTCCGCCCAACGGTCCCCGGTGAAACGCTACGCCTGCCGCACTTCTTGCTCGCGCTACTCCTCGTGCTCGGCCTGGTCGCGTGCGTGCCCGGTGAAGAATCAGGGCCGAGCCTGACCTTTCGGCTCGTCACGGGCACCGAAAACCGGAGCCTGAGCCCTATCATCGAGCGATTCGCGAAAGAGGAGAGCGTCAAGATCGAGCTTACGCACCAGGGCTCGGTCGACACGATGCTCGAACTGCAGCAGGGCGCCACGGCCTACGACGCGGTCTGGCCCGCAAGCTCCATCTGGCTCTCCGTGGGCGACACCGGACGTGTGGTCACACAGACGAAGAGCATCATGGCCACGCCGGTCGTCTTTGCTGTCAAGCGTCCCGTGGCCGACCGCCTCGGCTGGGTCAATCGGGACGTGACGGTGGAGGAGATCCTGGCCGCCGCCGAAGCGGGTGATCTCCGCTATATGACGACGAGCGCCACCCAGAGCAACTCCGGCGCGATGGCCTACCTGGGATACCTCTACGCTTTCGCTGGCCAGCCTGACGTGCTGACAAGCGACACTCTGCACGACCCGGCGGTTGTGGAGCGGACCAGGCGCATCCTGAACCTGGTGGACCGGTCCGCGGGCGCCTCCGGCTTCCTGAGGGACTTGTTTCTGCAGCAGTACGACGCCTTCGACGGGATGGTGAACAACGAGTCGGCGGTGATCGCGGCGAACCAGCAACTGACCGCCGAGGGCCGGGACCCCCTCTACGTCGTCTATCCCGTGGATGGGCTCGTGATCGCCGACTGGCCGCTCGGCTACGTCGACCGGGGCGACGCCGCCAAGGCTGCGTTCTTCACCAAGCTCCAGAATTTCCTGCTCTCGCCCGACGTCCAAAAGGATCTGCTGGCCCAAGGCCGCCGCACTGGCCTCGGGCTGAACCCGGTCGGCGCCGATCCCAAGGTCTTCAACCCTGATTGGGGCATCGACCTGAACCGGGTCATCCAGCCGATCACCCTGCCGCCCCCGGACGTGATCCAGGAGGCGCTGGTCCTCTACCAAACTGCCCTGCGCAAGCCGTCGTTCACCGTCTTCTGCCTCGACTTCTCCGGCAGCATGCAAGGTCAGGGAGAGCAGGATCTCAAGTCCGCGATGCGGATCCTGCTCGATCCCGACCAGGCAGGCAGGTACTTCCTGCAGCCATCGACGGGCGACGTCACCATTGTGATCCCGTTCAACTCGGACACCATCACGCAATGGCGGGTGAACGGGAACGATCCAACCGCGCTGCGCGACCTCCTCGGGCAGGTCACCGCGCAGAGTGCCAGCGGAGGAACAAACATCTATGCCCCCGTCATCGCCGCCCTAGACGCGATGGAGGGAGGCACCATGGAGGACTACGCGCCAGCGGTCATCCTGATGACCGACGGGAGATCCAACCATCGCGACTTCGCAAGCCTGCAGGCCCGGATGGGGCAGGGCTCACCCGGAACGGTGCCGGTCTATGCGATCCTCTTTGGTGACGCATCGGAAGACCAGTTGATCGAGATCACCGAGGCGACCTCGGGGCGCATTTTCGACGGCCGGACTGACCTGATTGGGGCCATGCGCGAAGCGAAGGGGTACAACTGAAGCCATGGCTGGCCGGCCGCGACAAGGGGATTTTCTGGCGGGCGGCGCGGCCGCGGCCACGTTGCTGATGCTCGTCTTCCTGCTTGGCGTGACGCCGTGGGCAGCGATCCCTCTCGCCATCAGTACATACGTCGCCCTTGTGCTGCTCCCGAAGCGGCGTACGCGTCACGATGAGACAATCGACGCCGTTCGTCGGCAGCACCTTGCCTACCAGGCGGCGGTCGCTAAGACCGCGGCGATCCGGGTGCTGGTGCCCCGGATTGGGAAGCCGGCGGTGCGTGAGCAGGTCGGGAACATCCTCAACCGGACGATCCGGGTCCTGGTAGTGATGCGGGAGGATCGTAATTTGGCTGCGCTCCCCCTCTTCGACCAGAAATTGTTGGAACCGTTCCACTCCCTCCTGATCGAGTACGTCCGCCTCTCGGATCGTGGGATTAGGAGCGCCGACGGCTTGTTGGAGAAGATCGAGACGCGCGACCTGCCGATGGTCGAGCAGGCAGTCGACGCCTTCTACGAGCAGTTGCACCGGCCGCACCTGGTCGACCTGGCAACGCTGGGCGAAGTGCTTGAGTTCAACCTGGAGAGCATCGCCACGACCACACCCCGGAGGTTCACGCCGTGAAGATCAGGCAGCGCCTTGGCGCCATGCTCCTCCTCGCTGTGATCGTGGCCGTGATTGCCTCCACGATTTGGCCCGGTGACGACTCGCCCGGCCAGACCCGGAGCCGAGGCGGCGGTAACCTCACCGTCGTCAAGGGCTATGGGGGCGAGTTGAAACTCAACTTTCTGAACGATCCTGAGGTGGCTGGGATCCTCGCGGATCGTTACGGGCTCCGGGTGGACATCTCCAAGCGTGGCTCGATCGAGCTCGCCTGCGGCATCGAACTCGGGCCGAATGATGACTTTGTCTGGCTGGGCGATTCGGTGGCCCTCGCGAGGTATAGCGCTCGCGGCTGCACCATGCTCCAGAACGACAATGTCTACAACTCTCCGGTCGTGCTCTACAGCTGGGCGCCAGTGGTCGACGCGCTGGTAGCCGAAGGGGTGGCGCGGGACGAAGGAGGGGGCGCCTACAGCGTTGATTTCGCCCTCCTCGTCGAGATGATCGAACAGGGGCGAACCTGGGCCGACCTCGGTTTGCCCGACCTCCACGGCAGGATCTCGGTGCACACGACCGACCCGGCAAAGAGCAACTCTGGGTTCCTCTTCGCGGGGATGCTGGCCAATACTTTGAACGGCGGCAATGTCGTCAACGGGACGACGGTGGTCCCGTGGCTGCCCGTCATCCATGACATCTTCGCCCGGCTGGGCTACATGCAGGGGACCTCCGGCGACCTATTCGAGCAGTTTCTGATCACCGGGCGGGGCGCGATGCCGATCGTCGCGCTCTACGAATCTCAGGTCATTGAGTTTCTCCTTAAGAACCCGTCCTACCAAAGTCAGATCAGCCAGCAGGTCCGCATCCTCTACCCGCGCCCCACCGTCTGGGCCACGCATCCCTTTGTCGCACGGACCGAGGAGGGAATTCAGCTGCTGAAGGCCCTCAAGGACCCGGACATCCAGCGGCTGGCTTGGGAGCAGCACGGCCAGCGTCCCGGCGTGCCAGGAGTAGTCATTGACCCGGATGCGATGCCAGTCCCCGGCGTTTTGCCCCAAATCACCTCTGTGACCAACATGCCCGCACCAGACGTGATGGACCAGATCCTTGGTGCAATCACGACGCCACCGGTGATCGCGACGACCGCACCGGTACCCTCCCCGCCGGTCCCGCTAACGCAGGCAACCCCGCCCGGCTGAAGCCGTTCCGCAACCCGACCACGTTGGCCGACTGCAAGGAGCCTTGTTGATGGACGAGGCGGAAGCGGGAACCGATTTTCATCCCGCTTCCGCCCTGGTTTCACCGCTTCCCAGCAACACCTCCTGGGGCACCACCGAGCAATGGAAGAGCCTGCGCGGGAGCCGTCGCGCGGCTGCCCAGGTGCCGATCCACGTCGGCCCCGTCCGTTAAATCGCGAGCGCCGTTGCCGGCGACTCGTTGGAACTCCTCGCTACAACCCCTCGCCCTCGCCGGCGCCCGAGATGATAGGGTCATAGACGATCGGGTTTCGGCCGTCGTTGATCGGGAGCCGGGCGAGGAACCTCGCGTCCGTCCTGGTTGTGGCCAGCGTTTAGTCCCGAATGGCAGCGTGGACAGGGGTTGAGAGGTCTGTCTCGTTTCCCCCGTTGTCTGGGGAGTTATCCGAGTGGAGCCCGAAGGGGATGCCCACCGAGGACATGGAAGTGGAGGTGCGGGACCGTCTGACCGGCATCCGGGCCATCGTTGGTGATGACGCGATAGCCGCCGTCGAGCAGGTCCTCTTGGCGCGCGACCTCGATCGTCAGTGTGAGGAGTTCGGCAGCGAGATCGGGATCGGCAGCGCTGAGATCCCGCAGCGCCGAGAGGTGGGTTTTGGGCACGACGAGAACGTGAGTCGGTGCCTGAGGCTGAAGGTCCCGGAAGGCCACGGCTCGCGCCGTCTCAGCAACGAACGGGGTGTCGAGTTCACCTCGCGCGATGCGACAGAAGACACATTGCTGGTCGCTCTCCGAAGCCGTCATGTGGTGATCTGGTCCTCCATACTATGACGAGCGATGCAGTTGGGTCTTCCCTGAGGTCAGGCACGAGTATGCCAGAACTGCCCGAGGTCGAAACAGTCCGGCGCTCTCTCCTGGAGGGCCTGATCGGGCGAGTCGTCACGGGCGTCAGGGTTCACGCGTTTGCCGGGGTCGTTGGGGACGCGGGACCGGAGGCGTTCGCGACGCGGGTGGTGGGACGAGGCGTGGTGACGCTGCGGCGACGGGGCAAGTACCTCCTGCTAGACCTGAACGATAGAACGTCCCTGGTCGTTCACCTTCGGATGACGGGCCGGCTCCTCTTAGTGGAACGATCGGCGCCCCCTGTTCGCTTTGAGCATCTGGTGTTGGAACTTGATGACGGTCGCGACCTCCGGTTCGCCGACCAGCGCAAGTTCGGGCGGGTGCTCCATCTGAATCCTG
>JAUJMG010000025.1:6091-8697 GCA_030446955.1 Thermomicrobiales bacterium | reverse complement strand
GACCTCCGGTTCGCCGACCAGCGCAAGTTCGGGCGGGTGCTCCATCTGAATCCTGACCAGATGACCCAGCTTGATGGCCGCATCGGGCCCGAGCCGCTCAACCCCGCCTTCTCCTCGAGCGCATTGGCCAATCTCCTGGTGGGTCGGCGGGGCAAGCTGAAAAGCGTCCTGCTGGATCAGGCAGTGATCGCGGGGCTGGGAAACATCTACGTTGACGAGGCTCTGCATCGGGCTGGGCTCCATCCTGAGCGTCCTGCCGGAACACTGGCACCGGAGGAGGTGCGTCGGCTCCACCGGGCCATTCGCGCCGTACTGCGAGAAGGCTTGGCCAACCGTGGAACGACCTTCTCGTCCTTCCAGAACGGTCGTGGAGAGGCCGGGGACAATTTGATGAATCTGAGGGTCTACGGTCGGGGCCGAACGGGAGAGCCTTGTCTTTCCTGCGGCCAGCCGCTACGCCTCGCGACCGTCGGCGGTCGCAGTACCCACTATTGCTCTCGGTGTCAGCCGGCGGTCCGTGATTCCTCCTCATAAGCGTTCCTGATGATGAGGAAAGCAAGAGCAGCGCCGACGCGCGGTAGCCGCAAGGTGAGCGCTTGACCTGGGCTCGCTCGGTCAATGCAATGCGGCAGCTGAGTTGGCCCACCGAACGTTCGTTCTTGACCCCGGTCACTGTGATGGTGGTCAGAGCCGTGCAGCATGCGTTTCGGAATGAAACGAAAACTCGGCTGTCGAGGTTCTGAGTTGGGTTATCGCGAGACGTCTATGCTCCCCGTGGGCGCCATGAAATCGTGACCGTGACGCGACATTCCGGACGAACCCGCGGCGTAGGCTGCTCGTATGCCAGGGTGCCTGGCCGAAGGCACCGGTCCTCAACGATGGTTGGGGGCCGGCGGTGCACGGGAGCAGAAGCGATGAACCGGCCGATTCTCTATACCCAAACTGACTGCGCCGATAGCGCTGCTGAAGGTCAAAAGGTTCGGGATTGGTTGATCCAGCACGACATTCCGTTCATACGGCGCAATGTGACGGGCGACCAGAAGGCAGCCCTGGCCCTTTACGAGACCGGCATTTTCGCCACCCCCCTGCTGCTTGTCGATAACGTGAAAGTGCTCGGGTTTCGGACGGGTGAGCTGACGGAGGTAGTTGACGTGGCTCTTCGCTCCGTTGCCTAGCTCAGCCCCACGGGAGCTGATCAGGACGAAGCACGTTCTTGCTCTTTCCCGATCGCTGATCTTCATTCGACTCGGATGTGCCCGGTGGGCGCGAGATGCCAGTCTCGCCGACGCTCAGCAATGCCGGTTTCACCCCGTCCCTGGGCCGGGTCACCGATGCAGCGCTTCACCGTCGACGGGGTGCTGGACACACTCGCCGGCCCGGGGGGAGGGTGTCTTGATCCGGCACGTGTCGTCCTTGTCTCACCTACCGATGCCGCGACCTTCGACCACTCGGCGACGGGCGAGACGCCCGAACGGGGCGCGAGATAATAGCGGGCACGCCCCTGGCGGTCCACCACGGGACAGCGTGGCGTCAGGAGTCCCTCGACCGGCACGATCAAGACGCGGTTCGCGTCTTTGAATCCTCTCAAGCCGCCCGGCGCCTCGGTCAAGTGACCCAGGCCGTCTGTGAACAGGATTCACATGTTGCTTACCGGTCTACTCAGCGCCTTCCTGACCCTCCTAGCGAGGGATTCAGGGCCTCGTTCAACCCATCGGCCACGAGATTGACGCCGACGACCGTGAGGAGCAGGGCCAGCCCTGGAAAGACTGACATCCACCACGCGAGCTGGATGAACGGCTGCGCGTTATTGAGCATGTAGCCCCAGCTCACGTAACTCCTGTCACCCAGGCCGAGGAAACTCAAGCCAGCTCCACGAGGATCGCCCCACCCACCTGAAGTGAGGCGTTGACGAGAACGGGCGGCATCGCGTTGGGAAGCAGGTGTCGGCTCAGGATCGTGGGCGCTCTCGTTGGAACAACTGACGTTGCCTGTCAATCGCGATCTCGCTGGCCCTGCGCGCGTGGTTGCTTCCACGCCCAGACAACGCGGACGCGGGATAAAGCGCACGGATTCCAGCACGCGTGACCCGGCGCCAGTTACACAGTGGAGACCGGTGCACGGGGCGCAGGAGTGATCTGTGGGTGAGCTGGCCCGAGGACAGCCCCGTGAGGGGTCTGCGATGGACGCCAGGAAGATCGAGAACTGCGTCGCGGTCGGCCTCTGGCGCTCGTCGATGGTCGGCCTCGCTCAAAAGCGATGCCACAGGCGCGGCCAAGCTTGAAGTTCCTGGATGGGCGGGAGGTCTGCGGGAAGAGTGCAGCAATCTGAGCGACGGGGTCATGGAGTGACGCGCAATTTGACAGCCACCTCGCCAGATGGTAAACGACCCCCATGGTTAGCATCTCACCTAAGGGGATGGGGATGACGACCTCGAAGCCGAAGCACCTCCACTGGGTGAAGCAGGTTCGGGTCCCGGCGGCGGCGTCATTGGCGCTCACGCCGATGCGGGCCAGCCTGCCGACGCCACGCGAACGCCTGATTGCCGCCCTTGCCGACCGGCCGCGCACGGTGGCGCAACTTGCCCAAACGTTTGGCCTGTCGCAGCC
>JAUJMG010000025.1:0-5991 GCA_030446955.1 Thermomicrobiales bacterium | reverse complement strand
ATGATCTCCCGTCTCGTCAGCGAGCGGGTGGACGGCTTCCAACAGGGAGTACCGGTCCCACCACATGGATTGGCGTGGGTCGAGGACATCCCGGAGATGGATATCGAACCGATGCCACGCGAGGAGGAGACGGCATGAAGGTCGCGGTCGCGGGCAAGGGCGGATCGGGCAAGACGACGATCGCGGGAACCCTGGCGCGGGTTCTGGCGCAGGGGGGGAACAGGGTCCTGGCGATTGACGCCGACCCCAATCCCAACCTGGCGGTCAACCTGGGCATCGAGCCGGAGACGGCGGCGCGCATCGAGCCAGTGCCGCACTCGTTCAGCCACCACTCGAAGAACGCTGAAGGACGTTACTCGGTGGGCATGGACCTGTCACCCGAGGAGATCGTCGCCCGGTATGGGACGTCCGCGCCGGACGGCGTGACGCTCCTGCTGGTCGGCCGCGTCGAGTCGCATCAGGCGGGCGCCGGCTGAAACTGCGCGGCCCATACCACCGTGCGTGGTATCCTCGAACACCTCCACACCAGCGAATCCCTGCTGACGGTCACGGACATGGAAGCCGGCCTCGAGCACCTCAAGCGGGGCACGCTCGAGCATGCCGAGGTGCTCCTGATCGTCGTCGAGCCCTACTTCAAGTCCCTGGAAGCCGCGGGGCGGATCGCGGAACTGGCCCGCGGCCTCGGCGTCCCCGCGCTCTACGCGGTGGCGAACAAGGTCCGCTCCGAGCGCGACGAGGTCGCGATCAGCGACTACTGCGCGGCGCGCGGGTTGCCGGTGCTGGCAGTGGTGCCGTTCGATGCCGACGTGGCCGAAGCCGAGCGGCAGGGCGTGGCTGTCCTGGACAGCGCGCCCGAAGCGGCGGCGGTCGGGGCGGTGCGGGGGATTGCCGACGGGTTGCTCGCGACGAACCAACCGGAGCGGGAAGGGCGCGTCGCGGACTAGCAGGCGGCCGAGGCGGACCGAGCGACCGAGCAGAGGAGCGGATCCGGTGGAAGAGATCAGCCTGCCGTCCTCCCCCCTTGAGCGATCGACCGTGGTCGACAAGGTCGAGCCGGTCGATTTCCTGACCTCCAGCGCCGAGCGGGAACTGCGAAAAGCGCCCACGGCCGAGCGCCCGGGCGCCCTGCTCGGGCCCGTCAAGGTGGTGCACGCCTACTGGCTGGCGGGCATGAGCTGCGACGGCTGCACCGTTGCGGTCACCGGCGCAATGGCGCCGAGCGTCGAGGATCTGCTGATCGGGCGCCTGCCGGGGGTGCCGCGGGTCGTCCTGCACCACCCGGTCACGTCGGTCGAGTCGGGCGACGCATTCATGCGGAACTACGAATTGGCGGCCGAAGGCAAGCTCAACGCCCCCTACGTCGTGATCTTCGAGGGGTCGATCCCGAACGAAGCCCTAGCCGCCGAAACGGGCGGCTACTGGTGCGCGATGGGGTCCGAGACGGTGCCGAAGCCGATCCCGACCACCACCTGGCTCGAGCGCTTGGCGCCCGGCGCGGCGGCGGTGATCGCCATCGGCACCTGCGCGACTTGGGGCGGCATCCCGGCCGCCTACGGCAACCCGACCGGCTCGATGAGCGTGATGGACTTTCTGGGGAAGGAGTACCTCAGCGCGCTCGGCCTGCCTGTCGTCAACGTGCCGGGCTGCTCGCCGATCGGCGACAACTTTAACGAGACGGTCGCCGCGATCCTGCTCTTTCTAAACGGGCTCGGGCCGTTGCCGGAGTTCGACGAACTGGGCCGGCCCGCGTGGCTGTTCAACAAGACGGTCCACCAGCAGTGCGTCCGCGCCGGCTTCTACGAAGAGGGGACCTTCGCCGAGCGGTACGGCGATCCGGAGTGCCTGGTCGAAATCGGGTGCTGGGGGCCGGTGGTGCAGTGCAACATCACCTCGCGCGGGGCGATCAACCACCTCGGCGGCTGCATGAACACCGGCGGAGTCTGCATCGGCTGCACCATGCCGGGCTTCCCGGACCGCTTCGCGCCGTTCTACAAACGGCCGCCGGGAACCATCGTCTCCTCGACGACGTCCCGCACAGTCGGCTCGTTCGTGCGGCCGTTGCGCCGGATCACGATGCAGTTCCAGAACCGCGAGCCCCTCTGGGACAAGGAGCGGCACGTGCCGAGCGGCTGGGGCAACGTGCCCGAACCGGGTCCGGTCAAGAAGGGGGTGCACTACTTCTACGAGAAGTGGCAGTTCCTGAACTCGGAACGGCCCGGCCGAACCAAAGCGAACGAGGGATACGACGACGGGTACGAGGTGGCGGCCGTGCAGTCCGGCGACAGCGTGCCGCCGGATCACCTGCGCTAGCGCGGTGCGTCGAGCGCGGACCGAGGATCCCATGAGCGAGAAGCAGTTTCTCCGCCGCTGGTATGCCGGTCTCGCCGCCGTGGTGGTGGTCGTGGTCGCGGTCGCCGCGCTGCTGCTGGCGATCATCGGGACCGCGCGCAGCATCCTCAAGCACGCCGAGCGGGCCTTGAAGGTCGCCAACGAGATCGTCGCCAACACCCGGCCGATCTGGGAACTGGAGAAGACGAACGCCGTTGCGGTTCAGCTTCTGGAAGGGGCCGAGGCGATCGAGAAGCACGCGACTGAGGTGGCCGACGCGCTCGATGCCCCGGTGGCGGCGAGTCAACGGGGGGCGTCCTAGTGGCGCGACGGCGCTGTTCGGCCGGGGAGGGGCGGCGCTTGCCCTGCCCGGTTGGCCGGCACCCGGGCGCACGGCCGTGCGCCCCTACCGGCGACGGGGGTCGGGAGATCGCGGCGTGACGGAGGGCTCGGGGTGTGGCGGGCGGGAGCGTGAACCGATGCGTACGGCGTTGAAGCGAGGGGACCATCAGAACGTCGTCATCCGATATTGGTGGATCAGCCTGGGCATCGGGCTGACGGTGATCGGCGCCGTCGCGGTGCTGCTGAGCGCGCTGGCCGCCACGGTGGCAAAGATCGAAGCCGGGGCCGCCGAGATCTGGCGGGTCGGCAAACTGATCGCGAACAACACGGTGCACGTCCCGCTGCTGGTGCGGACGAACCAGATCTTCGCCGACATCCTGCCGGCGGCCGACGGCATCGCCCGCGCCACGGAACGGATTCAGCGCGCCGTCGGCGGCGACGCGAAGGAGTGAGGAGCGACCGATGACCGTCCGGCTCACCATCCTCTCGGCCCTGGAGGTGCTGGTCTTCGTCGGGGCGCTGATCGCGTTTCTGGGACGGATCGTCGCGGCCCTGGAGCGGATCGGCGGCTCGCCCAGCAGCTCCCTGGCGAAGGTGAGCTTCGGGGTCCGCGCGATCGAGAAGGAGACCAGCTACCTGGCGCCGCAGGTGACGCAACTCAACCAGGGGCTGATCGCGCTCGGCGGCAAACTGACGGAGGTGGACACGCACCTCAGAATGGTGGCTGAGCGGCTGACCGGAGGGAAGGGAGCGGCATGAACCGGGGCGTCGGCGCCATCTGGTCGGGGATGCTGGTCGTCACGGTGGTGGCGGTCGTGCCGGCCGTCGTGAACCTGCTGCGGCGGGCGCTGGCGGCCGCCCGCAACATCGAGCAGTACTCGGCGGAGATCTTGGCCGGGGGCGTGGGCATCGCCGGCAACACCGAGAGCGTCGCGTCGCTCAAGGAGACGATCGCGGTCGCGCCGGGGTTGCTGGCCGGCGCCCAGTCGATCGAGGGGCACGCCGCGGCTATCAAGTCCGCCCTCGGGGCGACCGGGGAGGGCGGGGAGGCGCAACCGTGAAGACCCTGTTGACCCGGCTGACGCTCGGCCTCGTGTCGGTGATCGTCGTCCTCCTTGCCGGGCACCTGATTCTGATTGCGGCGGCCCTGATCCGGGCCAACCGCAACCTGGCCAAGCTGGTCGGCGGCCTGGAAGCCATTCGGGACAACACGGCGCCGCTGGGCGCGGATCTGACGGCGATCAACGGGGCGGCGGTGGCGCTCCGGGACGGACTGGTGGCCGTGGACGAGCATCTCCGTGAGATCGCCCGGCTGGTGCGCCGGTAACGCTGGGAGCAGGACGGCATGTGCTTCAAGAACCTTCCGATCGAGTTCGACGAGCACGGGAACGCCACCCTGATGGAGGGCGTGCGCGATCCCTACGCCTACGAGACGCGCTCGCTCGACGATCAGGGCGACCGCATCAAGGAGCTGCTGGAGCGCAACGGCCACATCAAGAACGTCAACTTCGACCCTGTGACGCGAGTGGCCGGAGCGTTGGCGTTCCACAGCGTGGTGGACCTGAAGGAGCGCCGGGTCCTCGAAACCAACTCCATGGCGACCCTGTTCCGCGGCTACGAGGTGATCCTCAAGGGCCGCGATCCGCGCGACGCGGCGTTCATCAGCAGCCGGGCCTGCGGCGTCTGCGGCGGCGTGCACTCCTCGACGTCGGCGCTGACGATGGAGATGGCCTTTCCGGTGACCCCGCCGCCGCTGGGGATCGCCGTCCGCAACCTGATGCTGGGGCTGGAGTTCTGGTACGACAACCCGCTGCACCTCTTCCTGCTGGCCGGACCGGACTACTCGCAGTCGATCGTCCAAACCACCAACCCGGAGGTCTGGGAGAAGGCGTCGAAGACGGCCGCCCAGCACGGTGACGTGCATGGCTACCGGACGATCGGCGACATCATGGTCGATCTCAACCCGCTAACGGGCGGCTTGTACCTGGGCGGCCTGCAGATGACACGGGTGGCGCGCGAGGCGTACGTCCTGATCGGCGCCAAGTACCCGCACCCGGAGACCGTGATCCCCGGCGGGATGAGCACGACGGTGTCGCTGACGGTGTTCAACGAGGTGTTTGCCCGGCTGCGGCAGCTGTTCGACTACTGCAAGAAGACGGTGGCGATCTGGGACGACATCTGCGACTTCTTCTACGACGTCAACCCGGAGTACAAGAAGGTCGGCGCCCGGCCGGCCAACATGATCGACTCCGGAATCTGGGACGACCCGTTCTCCTACGACGCCTCCTACGAGCGCTGCGACGAGTGGGGCGAGCGGCGCTGGTCCACGCCGGGCGTGATCGTGGACGGCGAGGTGGTCACGACGAAGCTGCAGGCGATGAACATCGGCATCGAGGAGTTCGTCGAGCACTCCTACTACGAGCCGTGGGGTGGAGCGCGCTACGACAAGGATCCGGCTGGCAACCCAATCAGCCCCCACCACATGTGGAACAAGGAGACCAAACCCCAACCGACCGGACAGAACTGGCGCGAGAAGTATTCCTGGTCGACAGCGCCGCGGTGGGACCGCCGCGCGATGGAGTGCGAGTGCTCCGCGCGGCTGTGGCTGATCGCCGCCGGAGGCGTCATGCCCCACCGGCGCTTCCTGGAGCCGACGGGGACGAGCCTGAAGATCCACGTGCCGGAGAGCACGCTGCCGGCGATGGATCTGGAATGGAAGATCCCGACCATCTGGAACGCCTTCGAGCGCAACCGGGGCCGCGCCTACCATCTCGCCGTGACGACGGTGGTCGTCCTCGACAACTGGATGCTCGGGCTCGACCTGCTCAAGCAGGGCCACACGCGGGTCCACACCCCGTTCGAGCCGCCCCGCAAGGGGTCCCAGATCGGGGTGGGGTTCTGGGGCGCCGGGCGGGGCTACCTGACCCACCACGCGACGATCGACAACGGCGCGCTGAGCAACTATCAGATCCTGACCCCGTCCACCTGGAACGCTTCCCCGCGGGATCCGTGGGGCAATCCGGGGCCGTACGAGGAGGCGGTGCTCAACACGCCGATCCTGGAAAACTTCGCCAGCGACGAGGCGTTCAAGGGAATCGACATCCTGCGCACCATCCGCAGCTTCGACCCGTGCATGCCGTGCACGACCCACATCCACGTCGGCGGGACGAACCACGTCGTGACCCGCGAGGTGAACACCTGCGGCTGCGGCATCGACGGATGATCCGGGCCGGATGCGGATCCTGATCGCCGGTGTCGGCTACCCGTTCCTGCGGGATCTCTCGGTCGGCCCCGTGCTGGTGCCGGAGCTGCAGCGGCTGG
>JAUJMG010000195.1 GCA_030446955.1 Thermomicrobiales bacterium | reverse complement strand
CTCTGGGCTCAGATCGGCGCCGGTCGTTACATCTACGCCCGCAATGTCGGCCGCAACGCGCCGGTCTTGCCAACGCCTGTTCCTGCCGATGCACCGACTGTTGGTAGGTGGATCGACGTCAACCTGACCCAGCAGATCATGGTCGCCTATGAAGGTCGCACACCCGTCCGCACCGTCGTGACGACAACGGGGATGGCGGGCTGGGAAACCCCGCCCGGCTATTATCAAATCCTCTCGCGCGTCGCCAACGAAACGATGACCAGCGGGGCGATCGGCGCGGAAAGTCACTACAAGTTGGAAGACGTGCTCTTCACCCAGTACTTCACCGACCGGGGCCATGCGCTCCACTTTGCGTGGTGGCGAACGCCGGAGACGATTGGGCGGCCGGGCAGCCATGGGTGCCTCAACCTGCTCCTCGACGACGCCCGCTTCTTCTGGGACTGGGCAACCATCGGCACCCCGGTCTATGTGCACGCCTAAATCGTCAGGTCCGTCTGCGTCGAGAGCGGAGAGGGAAAATTCGCGGCTCTCTCAGCGTCCGATGTATGGGGCGCTGTCGGCGCGACCTACCCAGTTGGACTCGTCCGCCTCGTGACCCGACGTAGGCTCGGAGAGGGCCCTGTCCCTCTTGAGGGCGTCCAAAGAGCGCACCCAACCCTGCCCGATGGGTCTAGGATCATCGCTGTTGCCGTGGTGCGCGGAGGCCAACCTCAATTCGTCTGGTAGATGGGTAGCTGCCTTGGACTTGTCGGCACAAGGTCGATCTGGCATGCTGTAGGCTCCACGGCACACTGTGGGGAGTTGTGCCATGTTCATGCACCGGCGCGAGCGTGTGGAGCCGGTGCCCGCGAGCGTCCCGGGCTCAACCGTGGCGGACATCGTAGAGGGGGGTCCCGTTGCCCTCCCGGGAAGGCGATGCCGCAGCACGGAGGACCGCCAACCATGTGGCTCGCCGTTCCTTGGTTTGATGCTGTGTCCCAGCGTCACGTGTCGCGTGCCCGCCCTGCTCTAGGGCCGGCCAATCCGGTGATGCCATGCCATTTCGTTTAGCCCTCCGCAACCAGCGATCAGCCGGTCCCCGGCCTTTCTCAACGCAGTGGGTAAGTTCCGAACCGACACCCGAGCGGCCCAGGCGCGTGCCGGTGAACGCCATCTGGTTGCCGCCTGCCCTACCCGGCTGGTTTCCTTCCGAGCGGATGTTGAGCTCGGTGCTGGTGTTGGTGCTTGTCGGGACGACCGCCCTTTCGGGGGGGCGTGGAGAGCCCGTGCAGCTCGCCGCTTCGACAGATGCCGGGATGGTCTCCAGCATGGATGCCGGCCCACCAGCCTCCAGTTCCAATGCAGCGCCTCTCTTGGCGCAGAACGACACGGGTCAGGCAGATCCGGCTGAGGTCGTTGCTGAAGCACCGCCCACTGCGACCACGGCCCCTCCGGCGGCCATCCCGACGGCAGTGCCCACGGCTCCGACGTTGAACCTCACCCCGCAGGATGCGGCCCAGGTGGTGGCGGCCACGGATGAGGGCGGTCTCCTGCCCAAGTACCGGATTCTCTCCTACTACGGTCATCCGCACGACGAGAACATGGGCATCCTCGGCGAGTACGGTGTTAATGGGGCTGAAGGGCGGGAAGAGCTCGTCGCACGGCTCCAGGAGCAGGCGGCGGAGTACGAGGCAGCCGATCCCAGCCGGCCGGTGATGCTCGCCTTGGAGGTGATCGCGACCGTGGCGCAGGGCGAGGCCGGTGCCGACGGCACCTACTTGCTCTCGACTGACACGGAGACGTTGGACGCGTACGCCGACTTCACCGAGCAGAACGGGTTGCAACTCATTCTGGATGTCCAGATCGGGAGACGCGGAGTCAAGGGTGAAATCGAGCAGGTCATGCCCTGGCTGGAGCGTCCCAACGTCCACCTTGCGCTAGACCCTGAATTCGCAATGGAGGAGGGCGAGACTCCCGGCGTCCACTTCGGCCAGATCGACGGGGCCGATGTGACGTACGCTCAGGAGACCCTGGCGAAGCTCGTCGCTGAGAAGGGGCTGCCGCCGAAGATCTTGATCGTTCACCAGTTCCTGCACGAAATGATCACCAACAAGGACACTATTAGCCCGGTCCCGAACGTCCAGCTGGTGATCGACGCAGACGGCTGGGGAGACGCGGATCTTAAGATTGGGACGTACGAGGCGCTGATCACCAACGAGCCGATCCAGTTCCACGGGATCAAGCTCTTTTATCGGCAGGACAAGCCGCTGATGTCGGCGAAAGAAGTCCTCGCCTTGGATCCCGTTCCGGATCTCGTCATCTATCAGTAAGCGGCAACGATCAGGTTGTAGCTGGAAGGGCAGGCCCGACGGCCTGCCCTTCTCGCATCCTCGTCCTACGAGAGCCCGGTCAGGTCAACGCCATGGGGCTTTGTCATCGACCGGCAGGGCACCAGCCACGCCCACGCGTTGTCGGTCTCGTTAGAGGGGTAGGGCAGGTCCGACTCGCTCGGACCTTTACCCTGCGTGAGGGGACTGATGGGGTTGTTCCTGTCTCTCCCTTCCTCGCTGCACCTGGAGCATGAGTGGTGGCGTGAGGTGCAGCTTCGAAACAAGCATGCCGTTCGCGTGCGGTAAGCTGACTGGCCGATTCGATGGCTCGCGCAGCAGGAGTACCGAGTCCCCATGGCAGAAGCGACGACCAATCGTCCCAACTGGCTTGCCGAACTCACGGGGGCCCCGAAGCCCATCATCGGCATGGTGCACCTGCCGGCGCTGCCGGGAACTCCGCTCTACGATGCCGCTGGCGGAGTCGGTGCGGTCCGGGATTGGGTCCGGCGAGATCTTGTCGCCCTCCAGGAGGGTGGTATTCACGCCGTGATGTTCTGCAACGAGAACGATCGGCCCTACCGGCTGGATGCTGATGTCGCCTCGGTCGCGGCGATGGCCGCGGTCGTCGCGTCTGTCACGGATGAGCTTAGCGTGCCGTTTGGCGTGGACGTGCTCTGGGACCCCCGGGCGACGCTTGCCGTAGCGGCGGCGACCGGAGCAGCCTTCGCCCGCGAAATCTTCGCGGGCGCCTTTGCGGGCGACTTCGGCCTCTGGGTTCGCTCTGCCGGTGACGCCTTTCGCTACCGGCGAGAAATCGGTGCGGAATGGGTGCGGCTGCTCTTCAACATCAACGCCGAGTTCGCCGCCCAGCTGGCCCCGCGGCCAGTCGCGGAGGTCGCGCGCTCGATCGTCTTCTCCTCCAGTCCGGATGCCATCTGCGTGTCCGGTCCCATCACTGGCCAGCCGGTAGACGCTTCCGGGCTCGCTGAGGTCGCGGCGGCGGTGGCGGAGACCGGCGTGCCGGTGCTGATCAATACGGGGTTTCGGGCCAGTCAGGCAGCCGAGTTACTGCGGCACGCTGATGGGGCGGTTGTGGGCTCGAGTCTCAAGGTCGATGGTGTGACTTGGAATCCGGTGGACCGGGAGCGGGTGCGGGAGTTGATGGCGGCCGTTGATGACGTCGTCTAGGGCGGCCCTTCAGTGGTCGATTCTTTGTGGTCTCGCTGGATCGACGCTTTCGGCTCGTCTCGACCAGACGCCCATCGAAGCGTATTAGACGTAGATTCCGGCAGCCGGGTGCCGGTGCTCTATCCGTAGCAGTCCAAGTGGGCCGACGGGGAAAGTTCGTGGCGGAAACGGTACGAACTGCGCACGAAGGTGTCGCTTAGACGCTTGACGGACGTGAAAGGGAAGGGATATAAGCCCCCTTTGACGGGTAGGTTACTTGTGGGGACCCCCGGATCGCCCTGGGTGGGCGTCTAGCTTCCGCGAGCACCGAGTGGTGCAACTCCCGGACGGTGGCGTCCGGAGCAGGTCCAACCAGGAGGAGAGCGCCAGTGCAGGCTAAGGACGAGACGAAAGCTGTTGGTCGGTTGATGAGTGAGTACATGCGGGGGCGGATCTCACGGCGCGAGATGGTGCGCCGTGGTGTCGCTCTCGGGATCAGCAGTTCGGCGCTGGCGATGCTGGCAGGCAGCCCTCGTCGCGCGTTCGCTCAGGACAGCACCCCCACGGCGGGTGCTGGTGGGTTTAGGACGCTCGTCGCTCCGGCGGGCTTGCGGACGGACCTCCAAGGCCAGACGGTCCGGGCGATGCTTACTGATCCAAGTAATCCAGACCGGGCATGGCAGGAGGCGGCCCTCGCACTCTTTAGCCAGACCACGGGCGCTACAGCTGAGTTTGTTGCTGGCGAAACGTCCGCAACGGACCGCCTCGCGGCCTACAACCAGCAGTTTGCTGGCCAGTCGGGCGACATTGACGTTTACCAGATCGACGTGATCTGGCCGGGTATCCTCGCCGAGCACGCCATAGACCTTAAGGAGTCCCTTTCGGATCTGGCGGGTCAGCACTTCGAGGCGATCGTCGCCAACAACACGGTGGACGAGAAGCTGGTTGGCATGCCCTGGTACACGGACGCTGGTCTGCTCTTCTACCGGACCGATCTGCTGGAGAAGTACTCCCTCCAGCCGCCGACCACGTGGGACGAGTTGACGACCACAGCGCAGACCATTCAGGATGGTGAGCGGGCCGCCAACCCGGACTTCTACGGCTTCGTGTTCCAGGGCAACGTGTACGAGGGGCTGACCTGCAACGGCTTGGAGTGGCAGTACTCATACGGCGGCGGCACGATCGTCGAGCCGGACGGCACCGTGAGCGTCAACAACGAGCAGGCGATTGCCTCCTTTGAGCGGGCCAAGAGCTGGGTAGGCACGATTGCTCCGCAGGGCGTGACCACCTACCAGGAGCCAGACTCGCTCAACGTCTTCACCGCCGGCAACGCCGCCTTCCTGCGCAACTGGCCGTATGCGTATGCGACGAGCCAGGAATCGGCAGCTACGGAGGGCAAGGTGGGAGTCTCGCCGCTGCCGAAGGGGAACGGGCCGGATGCCCGCCATGCTGACACCCTCGGTGGCTGGCAGTTGATGGTCTCCCAGTATTCCCAGAACCAGGAGGCCGGCATCGAGCTCGTCAAGTTCTTGTGCAGCCCCGAGCTCCAGCTGAGCTTCGCCGTCGAGCGGAGCCACCTGCCCACCATCGCCTCCGTCTACGACGCGCCTGAGGTGGCTGAGGCCAGCGAGTTCATTCCACGACTGAAGGAAGTGTTCCAGGGCGGGGCAGTCGCCCGCCCCTCCAGCGTCACCGGGGAGCTGTACAACGAGGTCTCCATCGCCTACCACACGCTCCTGAACCAGGTCTTGACCGGGCAAAAGGACGCGGCGGGTGCGGCCCAGGAGATGGAGGACCAAATCTCGAGCATCATCGAAGAGTAGGAACGCCGGCGGCGCGCAGGCGCGCGCCTCACCCGACCGCATCGGTCACCAGGGAGGGGGCACCATTGCCCCCTCCCTGGTACTCGGAAAGGTGGCTGGAATGAGCCAGCAGGTGGTCAGCGCTCCCCTTGCTCAGCCGGCGTCGGCAGGCGTCAAGCTCTCAGATGCGCCGCAAAGTTCGTGGGCCAGGGCGCGGGAACGGCTCGCGTGGCTGTTGGTGGCGCCGAGCCTGCTCGTCGTCGCCATCGTCGCCGTCTACCCACTCTTCCAAACATTCCGCCTCAGCTTCACGAACGCTCGCTTGGCGTCGTCGCGTGAAGTCGAGTACATCGGATTCACCAACTATCAGCGTCTCTTCGAGGACAGCCAGTTCATCTCTGCGCTTTGGCACACAATCGTCTTTACCGTGAGCTCCGTCGCGGCCGAAACCATCCTTGGGATGGTCATCGCCCTGGTAATCCACTCCAACTTCAAAGGGCGCGGCCTGGTGCGGACCGCGATGCTGATTCCCTGGGCGATCCCGACGGTCGTCTCCTCGCGCATGTGGGCCTGGATGTATCAAGATGTCTTCGGCGTCATCAACGATTTGTTGGTCGTTCGACTCCCTCAATTGGTGGACTGGATCCCCGGTATCGGCGGCACCCTGGCGAGCATCTTCCCCGAGAACAAGATCGCCTTCACGGCCAACTCTTCCACCGTCTTGCCCGTCATCATCTCCGTTGATGTCTGGAAGACGACGCCGTTCATGGCGCTCCTCCTGCTGGCCGGCCTCCAGATCATCCCCGAGGATGTCTACGAGGCGGCCAGGATCGACGGGGCGAGCAAGTGGCAGCAGTTTTGGCAGATGACGCTGCCGCTGCTCAAACCCGCCCTGCTCGTGGCGCTCATCTTCCGTACCCTGGACGCGTTCCGCGTCTTCGACATCGTCTACGTGATGCGAGGTTCGGCCCCGGAGACGATGACCATCGCGGTCTATGCCCGGCAAAAGTTGATCGAGGTCCAGCGACTTGGCCTCGGGTCCGCTGCCAGCGTGGTCATCTTCCTCTGCATCGGCCTGATGGTCATCATGTACACGCGGCTCGTTCGGGTCGAGGAGGCGTAGGATGGCGACCATTGCATCGACCAGTCCTCGAACTGCGGCTGGTGTTCGTACCACAGCGAAGCGGCGTTCCATCGGCTCCTACGTGAACCGCGCCCTGTTCTGGCTCCTCATCGCCTTTATCCTGGTCTATACGATCTTTCCCTTCTACTGGGCGATCGTCTCCTCGATCAAGCCCAACGATGAGCTGTTCGCCACCCCGGTCCGGTACTGGCCGACGACGATTGACTGGAGCCATTACCAGTACGTCTTCGACAACGGCGACTTCCTGAAGGCGCTGCGAAACTCGGCGATTGTCTCCGTGACCACCGTTCTCATCTCCCTCGTGTTTGGCTCGTTTGCCGCCTACGCGATGGGTCGGATGAAGTTCCGCGGCCGGACCATCATTCTGTACCTGATCCTCTCGATGACGATGTTCCCAGCGATCGCGATTCTCGGCTCGCTCTTCGAGATGATCCGGGCTGCCGGCATCTACAACCGGATCCCGGCCCTGGTCTTCACCTACCTCACCTTCACCCTGCCGTTCACGGTCTGGGTGCTGACCAACTTCTTCAAGGCGATGCCGGGCGAGTTGGAGGAGTCCGCCCTGGTTGACGGCTCGACGCCCTTCCAAGCCTTCTACAAGATCCTGCTCCCACTCGCGCTGCCCGGGTTGGTCACCACCGGCTTGCTGGCGTTTATCGCCGCCTGGAACGAGTTTCTCTTTGCCCTGACCTTTACCCAGGACTACCAGGCGCGCACCGTGCAGCCGGCAATTGCCAGCTTCTCCGGCAACACGCAGTACGATCTTCCTTGGGGCAACATCATGGCGGCCTCAGTCGTCGTCACGGTGCCCCTGGTGGTGCTGGTGCTGATCTTCCAGCGGAAGATCCTCGGCGGCCTGACCGCGGGGGCGGTCAAGGGCTAGGACATCCCCCATCTCGTTCTCTCCAGGAGGCGGGGGGGGCCTCGTCCGCTGCGCGTCGCCC
>JAUJMG010000194.1 GCA_030446955.1 Thermomicrobiales bacterium | reverse complement strand
GGATCTGGGCCATGTAGGTCTGGAGCTGGTTGAAGGCGTGGTCGACGGTGGCGCCCTCGTCGGCGGTGTTCTTGAGCTCGACGACGGCGAGGGGGAGGCCGTTGGCGAAGAGGACGATGTCGGGGCGGCGCTCGATCTGGCCTTCGACAACGGTGAACTGGTTGACAGCGAGCCAGTCGTTGTTGGCAGGGTCGTCGAAGTCAATCAGATGGACGAGCTCACCGCGCTGCTCACCGCTACGGAGGACGGTGACGGCGACTCCGTCGCTGAGGAGCTTGTGGAAGGCGCGGTTGGCGGCGACGAGGGAGGGGGAGCCGATCTGGGCGACCTGGCGGAACGCCTCGTCGCGGGCCTCGGGGGATGCGTCAGGGTTGAGACGGGCGAGGGCGTCGTGGAGACGGCCGGTCAGGGCCACCTCCCGATAGGAGGTCCGCTCGGGGTTAGGACCGTCGTGGGCGATGTCGGGGCCGAAGAGGACGTCCCAGCCAACCTCGACAAACCAGGCAAGGGCGGTTTCTTCGACAACTGATTCGGTGAAGGCGGTGGGCATGGATGGTAGTCCCTCTGGAGTACGGGGAGGTGGTCGGGCGACAGCAGGCCAAGTGACCATGGCAAGGGCAGGCTCGGCTTCGGGGACGCGGAGCTCGCCCGAGAGAAGCTTTGGGAGGAGGGTGTCACGGAGGTCGGCGAGGGTGCGCGACTCGAAAATGTTTGCCCTAATTCGTGCCACGAAGGGGCGGACAAGATCATCGAATGCTTTGACCGCTGGTTCAGGTGGAAGGCAAATGCGATAGGTGGACAACCGGTCCCAGTTCGTGCGAGGCATACGGGTACCATCGGAACCAGCGTTGGCATATACGACGAATCGGTCGCTCGATGCGTGGGCAAGCACGAGCGAGCGCAAGTGGCGATCGATCGGAGCAATGACCAGGATATCGGTAGAGCAAATACCGTCGACAGGGGCCACGCCCACTTTGTGGAAGTAGGGACGAAGCTTGCCGAATAAAATTTCCCCTTCTCTGAACTCGAACTTCCCACTTCCCACCTTGCCCGCTCCGTCCCAATCGCTCAAGGCAATGCTTCGGCGGGGCATGTGCTCAAGTCCGATGTATGGCGTGTGTGGGTCAACGGTGCTTGGATTGACGACGCGACGGGGGTTAACCGCGATTTCACCGAAGGTGGCGACTCGCCAGCCTTCCGGAACCTCGCCCATCTCACAACTCTCGAACCGATCTGGGAAGAGAGCCGCTGTGGTAGCGTCCATGCCCTCGGGCTGCCGACCCTCGGCCCTGGCACGGACGGGGCCGAAGTTGATGAACCAGGAGGTGAAGATTGTGCGTGCAATCTCCTCCAGCGTCTGGTTCATGCGGCGGTTGAGCTCGATCTTATCGTCAAGGGTGCCGAGGACGTGGGCGATGGCCCGCTGCTCAGCAATGGGAGGGATCGTCACTCGCAAGCCGCGTTGATTGGTGAGGCTGACGTAGTCAGCCATGTCAGTTTCGCCCTTGCGTGAACTCAGCTGTTCCACAAAAGCAGGGGAACGAAGGTAAGCAAAGAGATACCGTCTTTCGAGGACATCTTCGTCGAGCACGCGCCAGAAAGTAGTCTGTGGCGAGCACACAAAGGGCTCCGCGTCGAGGGATACCATTGCCAGCTTGCCCACGGTGCCCTTGTGCGATAGAAGGATGTCGCCAGGTTTACCAATACCCTTCCGAATCCTCGCCATCGCAGTGGGGTTGATTCGCTCTGCGGTTTCGAACCGCACCCGCCCATCGCTTAAATCTGCGGCTCTGATAAACGCAACCCCCTCCGACTCAAACTCGTGAGGACGGGGGCGATATTCACCGTGGTTGCCGTCTTCCACAAGCAAGACGCCTGCTACCTGCAGTTCGGCGACAGTCGCGTTACGCCAGTTCTGGCTCATAACCTAACTCCCGTAGGTTCTCCTTAATAGCAAATTGCAGCAAAGTCGCTTCTTCGAATTGACTTATCAGTTCGGTCGTCAGTTGCAACATTCGATTTTCGAACGGAACCCCTTCGTCAACCGCTGCCTCCGCACCGACGTAGCGGCCGGGCGTAAGAACATAGTTGTGCGACTGGACGTCACCGATACGGACAGCTTTGCAGAATGCCGGTACGTCTGCGTATTCCCCGCCATCCCCGCGCCAGGCGTGGTAGGTGCCAGCAATCCTGACGATATCTTCGGGGTCGAGAACCCGATGGATGCGATCCTGCATGCGCCCGAAGTTGCGGGCGTCAATGAAGAGCATCTCGCTGGACCGGTCGCGCAGCAGCTTGTTTTCAATGCCGCGGCCGTTCCGCTTGTTCTTAGCCAGAAACCAGAGGGAGACGGGGATCTGAGTCGAGTAGAAGAGCTGGCCGGGGAGGGCGACGATGCAGTCGACAAGGTCTGCCTCGACCACGCGCTTGGGGATCTCGGCTTCGCCGCTCGTGTTGGAGGAGAGCGAGCCGTTGGCGAGGACGAAGCCGGCACTGCCGTTAGGGGCGAGGTGGAACTGGATGTGCTGGATCCAAGCGTAGTTGGCGTTACTGGTGGGCGGGACGCCGAACTGCCAGCGGCGGTCGTCGCGCAGGCGCTCGCCGCCCCAGTCGCTGATGTTGAAAGGCGGATTGGCGAGGATGTAGTCAGCGCGGAGGTCGGGGTGGAGATCGTGCTGGAAGGTGTCGGCGTGGTGGGGGCCAAGGTTGGCCTCGATGCGCCGGATGGCGAGGTTCATGTTGGCCAGCTTCCATGTGGTGGGGTTGGATTCCTGGCCGAAGATGGAGATGTCACCGAGCCGGCCGCTGTGCTCCTCCACGAACTGCTCCGACTGGACGAACATGCCACCGGAGCCGCAGCAGGGGTCGTAGACGCGACCGCGATAGGGAGCAAGCATCTCTACTAAGACGCGCACGACGCTCTGGGGCGTGTAGAACTCGCCACCCTGCTTGCCTTCCGCGCTCGCGAACTCCGCCAGGAAATACTCGTAGACCTGGCCAAGGACGTCGCGGGAGCGGCGGTCTTTGCCACCGACCTCGAGGTTGGTGAAGAGGTCGATCAGTTCGCCGAGGCGCCGCTTGTCGAGGGTGGGGCGGGCGTAGCCCTTGGGAAGTACATCCCTCAGTTTTGGGTTCTCGCGCTCTAGAGCCTCCATGGCACCGTCGATGAGGGTCCCGATCGTGGGCTGCTTGGCGTTGTTGCAGAGGACGGACCAGCGGGCATCCAGTGGCACCCAGAAGATGCCCTCGGCCGCGTACTCGTCCTTGTCCTCAGGGTCGACGCCCGCGTCGCGCTGAGCATCCAGCTCGGCATAGTGCTCTTCAAAAGCGTCGGAGATGTACTTTAGGAAGATGAGGCCGAGGACGACGTGCTTGTACTCGGCGGCGTCGAGGTGGCCTCGGAGCTTGTCAGCGGCGGCCCAGAGCTTGGCCTTCTCGGCGTTGGACAGGCTAGAGGCGAGCGGAAGTGCAGCTTGCATCACGGCTCCTACAACAAGCGAATAGGCCCGAATGCACGTCTACGATGCGCCAAGCAGCGCCCCTGTACCCTAATTGGGGTATGGTTTGGGGTAAACAACATTGACCGGCGGGAGATTTACCCTCCCGCCGGTCCAGTTTTCCGCGTACCTCTGCGGTTTTTCCGGGTGAGCCGCGTAGGACTCGAACCTACAACCCGCTGATTAAGAGTCAGCTGCTCTGCCAATTGAGCTAGCGGCCCACGAACACGCTAAGTTTAGCGGAGGGTGGGTCAGAGTGTCAAAGGAACCGAACTGCCGTGGAACGACCGAGCAGAGTTAATCTCGCGCCGTAAACCAGCCCTAGCACGTGAATCCAGCAGCATGGCAACGTGAACCCTGTGAACCCGGGAATCTCGCCCTGGTGAGGGGGCCCGTCGCATTCCGTGGACCGGCTCCTAGGGAGATTAGGAAGACCGCGAGGGCGCTGATGGGGAGAATTGATTCCTCCGTAATACGCCTAATGGCCAGCGCCGGAGAGCGGCTTAGACGAGGCCGCTGCGATGGGCGAAGGTGATGGCGGCGGCGCGGGACTTGACGCCGAACTTGCCCAGGATATTGGAGACGTGAGTGGCAACCGTCCGATGGCCGATGAAAAGCGCCTCAGCAATCTCGCGGTCGGTGCTGCCCTCGATCAATAGACGCAGGACATCCAGTTCCCGAGCGGTCAAGCCGAGGCGGGTGGCGGGATCGCGAGGATCAGGTGGAGACGGCCGGGGTGCAGGGGCTGGTGCCGGGATCGCGACAACTGCTTCCGCCACGGCCTCCTCCGGCGTCATCGCTCGTCCGGCCGCCCAGGCTGCGGCGAATGCTTCCTCCCCCAGCGCCGCCTTGACCATGGCCAAGTTGTGGACGCTCCCGGGCCGGAACGGTCCTTTGAGAGGTGCCCCGATGCGCTCCCGCAGGGCCGTCGCAGCCCCGAAGATACGAGCCGCTCGCGCCGCCTGACCGAGCGCCGCCGCGGCGCGGGCCGGTCCCTCCAGCAGTGTCGCCACGCCCCATCGATCGCCCATCTCCTGAAGGCCCGTGAGGCTCTCCCGGAGCAGGTCAGCAGCGCGAGTCATGTCACCGCGGTCGAGGGCGACGATACCGAGATTGCCGGTTACGAGGGCCACGCCCCACCGGTTGCCCATCGCCCTGAATCCAATCAGGCTCTCCTCCAGCAATGCTGTCGCACCTGGATGGTCCTTGTCTCGCAGGGCGACAAGTCCGAGTTGGGCAAGAGCAACCGCCGCAGTCCACGCGTCGCCGACGGATCGAGCTAGGCTGAGGCTTTCCCGGCAGAGTGCCGCAGTCCGTTCGCTGTCGTCGCGGTCGAAGGCCACCAGGCCGCGGAAGAGCAGCGCGGTGGCCAGGACCTGGGTATCCCCCAGCCTGCGGGCCAGGCCTAGCCCCTCGTCGAGCACGTCTTCGGCGCCGGCGTAGTCTCCCTGAGCTTCGGCAAGGGCGCCGGCGCCAGCAAGAGCTCTCGCTCGCAGAGCTGGGTCGGCAGCCTCTTTGGGCAGCGCGAGCACGGCGGCGAGGCGTTCCCGGCCCTCCGAGAGATGGCCGCGGGTGAACCAGAACAGCCAGACAGAACCGGCGAGCCGGAGGGCCTGGTTGTCCGCACCTTGCTCACACAGCCAGGCAAGAGCGGCTCGCAGGTTGGGTTGGTCGGCTTCCAGCCGATCTAGCCAGATGGCTTGTTCCCCGCCTGTCAGCCCCACCCGCGCGGATTCCGCCAACCCAAGGAAGTAATGAGCGTGCCGCTCGCGGAAGGCTTCCGCCTCACCCGCGGCTTCCAGTCGCTCCAGCGCGTACTCCCGAATAGTGCTCAACATCCGAAACCGGGGGGTGCCACCCGAGGTGCGCTCTTGTCCCACCAAGCTGTGGTCGACCAGGGCCGCGAGGTTGTCAAGAACCTCCAAGGGTGCCCGCGTCGGCCGCAGAGGGTCATCCGTCGTTGCTGTCTGTGACCCGGCACCCCATCCTTCCCCTCCGCCGCAAACGACCTCAGCTGCCTCCAAAGACCAGGTCCTGGCGAAGGTCGCCAGGCGGTGGAAGAGGGTTCGCTGGTCCGAGTTGAGGAGGTCGTCGCTCCAGGCGATGGCGGCGCGAAGCGTCTGCTGACGATCCGGGAGATCGCGGGGGCCACTAGTCAGCAATGGGAGACGCCGATCCATCCGACCCAGCATCGCCGGTGGAGCAAGGACACCAAGGCGGGCCGCTGCCAGCTCGATCGCCAGTGGCAGCCCATCTAGGCGGCGGCAGATCTCGGCGACCGCAACTACGTTCTCCTCCGTCAGCGCGAAGTCCGGTTGAATCTCTCGCGCGCGCGCCAGAAAGAGCTGGACAGCGTCGGAGCCGGCGAGGGCGCCGGGCGAGGTTTCCATCCCCGCCGTTGGCAGCCGCAAGGGGGGGATGGGGACGTCGTGCTCGCCACGAACGTTGAGCCGGGAGCGACTCGTGACGAGTGCCTTCACATCGGGGGCAGCTGCGAGAAGGTCGGCAAGAAGCGGGGCGGCTGAGGCGACCTGCTCAAAGTTATCCAGGACGAGGAGAGTCGCGCGCGGACGAAGCTCGGACCGCAAGAGGTCGGGCAGGGGCCGGCCGGCGGCTTCCCGCACGCCAATCGCTTGCGCGATGGTCGGCAGGACAAGATCGGGATCACGAATCGCCGCGAGGCCCGCCAGCCGGACACCATCGGGGAAAAATGACGCCATGCGATGGGCGCGGGCGACCTCAAGGGCAAGCCGGGTCTTGCCGACCCCGCCGGGTCCCGTAAGGGTGACTAGGCGCACGTCGGCGCGCTCCAAGAGGGCGGAGATGAGGCTTAACTCTTGGTCCCGTCCCACGAGGGGTGTCGGGGGAACCGGCAGGTCCTCGAGCGCGGCCGGCTCCGCTGTCGCGGTCATCGTGCCACCCGGGGAACAACCACCGCCGGAGGAGTCTGGCGATCCGAATCAAGCAAGCTCCCAACCCCGACAAAGAGGAGAGCCAGCGCCGCGGCCTGGATCAGGTGGTAGAGAGCGTTGTGGTCTAACCGGTGGGGGTGAACCGTCAGTCGCCCGACCTGCACCGCGGCGGCGACGAAGGTGAGCACGACGCCGGCCACAGGGGCGAGCATCGTCCGATCCCCTGTGCGGCGGTACCGCAGCAGTAGTGCTCCGAGGAGGAACGACGTCGCGGGGACGTACGCCGCGATCGCGACAATGAACTCCCGGCTGATGAACAGCACCACGATCAGGTAGGCCGCGACGGTGACTGTCGCCATGCCTGTGACGAGCCGGGCGATGGGAGGAGGACAGGCGATCTTAGCCCCAACGACCCAGGTCCCGAGGGTCGTGACACCGATGGCAACGTACGTGACGGTCCAGAGAAACCTATGGCCCTTGCTTTCGGGTCCCGGGAAAAACCCATGCACCGTTCCGCCGGCCAGTGATGCCGCCGCGATGGAGCCGAAGAAGACCGTGAGCCACGAGCGCAAGGTCAGCTGGTTTGTCGGCTGCCGGGCGGTGTGGGCGGCGAACAAGGATGCCTCGAAGGCGAGGAGGTAATCCGTCATCGCGACGACGGGTTCGATCATGCCCAGCCAGCGACTTGTACCACGTTGGCCCACCGCTGTGTGAGGTTGCGGGAGGTTTGTCCGGGGAACTGGTGGCGTGGGAGCGGATCGGAACCGGAGCCAGACACCTCTTCCACCGCGTAAGCCGGCGTTGAGGGTCCTGCTGAGAAGTTGCATGGCGGGCCTGCCCGGTTCCGTGAAGACTGCTGACTGGGCGATCTAGCCTTCTCGACCAGGAGCACGTGAGGTCCTGGAGGACTCGTTGGCCTCGCCCGTCAAATCTGGCTCTCTCCGTCTGCGGAGAATAGGGCCG
>JAUJMG010000193.1 GCA_030446955.1 Thermomicrobiales bacterium | reverse complement strand
CACGCCGTTGCGTTATCTTCCCCCTGGGGCGCTCGTCATCGCTGAACCACCGGAGGAAAGGCGGACCGGGAAGTCGAGGCGCTCGTCCTATCAACTGCCTCGCGCTTGTAAGCTGGCAGCCGACGAGATCGACGCCATTATCCGTCAGTCAAACAGAACATTACGCGAGCTGGCCATTGAGTATAGCGTCTCCCATGAGACGATCCGTACTATCCGGCGTCGCTCCACCAGGCGCCGTGGAACAACATCCGAGAAATGAACCAGTAATGAACGAATCCCGTGCCGCGAGGAGGAATCGGGACTGTCGCGCGTGCCTCTGTGGATAATAGCCGGTTGGGCGGACTCAGCCGAAATGTCTTGCACCGCAATAACAAAAGTTCTGATCGCCCGTGACATAGAGAACGTACAGCTTGAAGCCGACGAGCAGCAGAACGTATTCACCCGCCGCTTTCCAACTGGAAATACGGGTGAAATTGGTCGATTGTTTGTGCCAAGCACGCTGCCTTGATTTCCTAGAGCGGGTTAGGGGCTTTGGGCGGCTAGAGCAAGCAAGCGATGGACCATCAGACAGGCAAAGGCAACACAATGCAGGCCAGCCGCCGGAACCGCGGGGCCCAAGCGAAGGAACGCTCCACGATCCATCGCTGCGGCAACAACACGAAGCCCCGCTTGGCCTCGGGCAGCTTAATCACCGCCAGCGCGATGCCATGGACAGCCGCATCCCCGGCGGGCTGGGCGCCGGGGTAGCCCTGATCGACGAACACCACCTCGACCGCGTCCCGATTCGTCGCCGGCACCGCCTCGGCCTTCGCTCCAACCTGCTTACGGTCCTGGGCGTTGGCGGGAGTAACATGCGGGCCAAGCAAATGGCCAAGCCTGTCGACGGCCAGGTGGACCTTGCTCCCCGTCCGGCGCTGAGCGCCGTCGCAGCCGCCCAGCGCCACTCCTGGGGTTACGCTGGACGGTCCGGCTGTCAAAGATCGTGGTGGTCGGGGCGTCGGGACGATTCTTGATCCAGCGCAACAGAACGCGTAGACCGTGACCCATCTCCTCGAAGACGCCCGCACCAATCCAACACTGGGTTTGCTGATAGAGGGCGTGCCACCGTGGAAACTCGTGAGACAGCGACCGCCACGGGGCACCGGGTGCATCACCCTCAGGGAGGGAGAGACGAACTCCCGCCCGTCATCAGTCGCATCGGGGGGATACGGGCTGCGCAGTATCATGTTCATCGGTCAAGCATCCAAAGTGCATCACAGCCTCTAAACGCGCGCGAGTGTGATGTCTTTGAAACGCTTGGTGTTCTCGGTGATGGCGACCTCGGTAGGCAGACGCTCCATACTAGAGGCACCATAGAAGCCCACGACCCCGGTGGTGTGCTCCAGTACATAGCGCGCATCATCCGGCTCGGCAATCGGCCCACCGTGGCAGAGCACGATGATGTCCGGGTTGACCGCCTTCGCCGCGTCGTGCATGGCCTGGATCAGGCCGGGCGCCTCCTCCAGGGATACCGCTGTGGTCGCCCCGATCGAGCCCTTGGTTGTCAACCCGAGGTGCGGGACCAGGATATCAGCCCCAGCCTCCGCCATCGCTCGGGCGGTGTCCGGATCGAAGCAATACGGGGATGTCAGCAGGTCCCGCTCCCGGGCGAGGCGGACCATCTCCACCTCAAGCTCGAAGCCCATCCCGGTTTCCTCGAGGTTCTGTCGAAAGGTCCCGTCGATCAGCCCGACCGTCGGGAAATTCTGCACCCCAGCGAAGCCCATGGCCTTGAGTTGGTCGAGAAACACCGGCATCAGCCGGAAGGGATCCGTGCCACAGACGCCGGCAAGCACCGGGGTTCGCTTGACGATGGGCAGCACCTCGCTCGCCATCTCCACCACGATGCCGTTGGCGTCGCCGTACGGCATCAGCCCGGCCAGCGACCCTCGACCAGCCATGCGGAAGCGGCCAGAATTGTAGATAACGATCAGGTCCACCCCACCCTGTTCGACGCACTTGGCCGAGAGTCCGGTCCCCGCGCCAGCCCCGACGATCGGCTCGCCACGGGCGACTTGGCCCTGCAGTCGCCCGAGGATTGCTTCCCTGCTGTTGTCGACCGATGCCATCATCATTCCTGCTGCACCGTCCCTTCCCCGCTGGTCACCAACTCCATCAGGCGACTTGCCATCGCCTCGGCGAAGTGGACATCGTTGATGTCGTAGTCGAGGTCGTGCACTTCCACGTTCTCGCCGAGGTTAGCCAGTAAATTGTCGATCAGCGCCTGATCCGCCTCGGGGTCGTAGAATGCCCCGCCCTCGGTCGCGATCGCCGACACGCCAGCTCGTGGGATGTAGAGCACCACCGGTCCCTTCGCCGCGTTCAGCTTGGCCGCGATACGGCGACCCAGCTCGGCGCACTCCTCGGGCGTGGTGCGCATGAGCGTCGTTGTGGGGTTATGGACGTACAGGGTGCGATCCCGGAACTTCTCCGGCACGGTGTCCATCGGCCCGAAGTTCACCATGTCGAGCGCCCCGAGCGACACGACCTGGGGGAGACCCTTCTGGCCAGCGATCTCCAAGCGGTCCGGGCCGGCCGAGAAGACTCCCCCAACGAGGTCGTCGGCGAGCTCCGTCGTCGTGATGTCCAGCACCCCGGCCAGGAACCCGCCCTCCACCAGCGCCTCCATGGACTGCCCACCGGCTCCGGTGGCATGGAAGACAAGCACCTCGTAGCCCTGTTCCTCGAGGAGCTCCCGCGCGCGCGTCACGCACGGCGTCGTCACGCCGAACATCGTGGCACCGACGAGCGGCTTGGCACCCGTGTCGGGGAATGGTCGGGCATAGGCAGACGCCATCCCGGCGATCGCCGCCGCGGCGTTGCTGAGGATCCGCCCCGAGACTTGGTTAATGCCCGCGATATCGACGACCGAATACATCATAGTGATATCGACCGCGCCGACGTAGGGTCGAGTGTCCCCGGAGGCGACGGTGGAGACCATCAGCTTGGGAACCCCGACCGGGAGCGCCTGCATGGCATGGGTAACGAGGGAAGAGCCGCCCGTGCCACCGAGGCCGAGCACTCCCTGCAGCAGGCCGTCTTCGAAAAGCTTTGCCACGATCTTGGAAGCACCTTTCGCCATTGCTTCGACGGCTGCTCCGCGATCATTGGCGGCAACGAGCTGGTCGATGGTGGTGCCGGCCGCTGCAGCAACATCATCACGGGGAATATCAGCCGCCGTCTGTGGCTCACTGAGCACCCCCGCATCCACAATTATCACGTCGCAGTCCGAGTGCTTCCCGATCTCGTCACGAAGGTAGGCGTACTCCCTGCCCTTGGTATCGAGCGTGCCCAAGAGGACAACTGTCGCCATCGTCCGAGTCCTCCTCTGTTCGGTCCGATCGCCCCTTGCGATCCCCGACCAACAACGTGTCCGCTTAGCCCTTTAGCCCTGCCCTGCTGATGCTCTGAATGACAAGCCGTTGAGCAAACACAAAGAACAGCAACGGCGGCGTGACGGCAAGAACGACTGACGCTAGCACAGTCCCGTAGTCGAGGTCGCTATATGCCGATCGGAAGGTTATCAGTGCGAGAGGCAACGTCTGCATCCCCGGTGATCCGACCACGATAAGGGGCCAGAGAAAGTCATTCCACGCCTCAAGAAAGACGAACACTGCCAATGTCGCAAGTGCAGGACGGGTCAATGGCAAGATAATCTGATAATAGATTTGCCAAGCATTGGCCCCGTCGATTCGCGCTGCCTCGTCCAGGTCTCGCGGCACGTTTTGGATGAACTGCCTCATGAGGAAAATCCCCAAGACCGACACCATGTGAGGCAAGACGAGCGCAGGGTACGTATCAAGCAGTCCCAAGCGATGGAACTGGAGGAACAGTGGTACGAGAATCACTTCGAAGGGGATCATCATTGTACCCAGGAGCACAATGAAAAGTGGCCCACGCCCAGGAAACGGCAAGCGAGCGAACGCATATCCCGCCATCGAGGAAATAATCAGTGCTCCAGCCGTCGAGATACTCGCAACGATGAAGCTATTGAGAGATGACCTGAGAATGCTGACCGCTCGCCCTTGAGGGTCCACAAGGTTCTGCCAGTTTTGCAGCGTTGGCTCTAGCGGGAGAAAGTGTCGATTCGGGCCAACGATATCGAAATGTCCCTTGAAAGCCCCGGTCAGCACCCAGAGCAGCGGCAGAGCCCAGGCGAGCGCCAGTATCACCGCGACAAGTGTCAGGACGGGGCGCTCGGGCGCCCCCACCCTGAATCTGCGTCCGGCTTCCCACTGGGGGGAGGTGGCTGCTTGTTCGCGCTCCAGAGGATATTCCTGTCGCTCCGTTGCACTACTCATAGATTCGTACCCGCCTGAGGATAAGGAGCTGGACTGCTGTCACGACGAGAATGATCAGGAAGACGCTCCACCCGATGGCCGCTGCATAACCGGTGCGGAAGTCTAGGAACCCGGTCTCGTACAGATACTGAATCGCAACCCGGGTACTCCCGAACGGACCGCCTCCGGTGACCAGGTACACCTGCGCAAACACCTTGAACGAATCGATCAAGCGAATAATGAGGACGAAGATCAACACCGGTGTGATCAGCGGCAAGGTGATGGTTCGAAACCGCTGAACTGCACCGGCGCCGTCGATCTTGGCAGCGTCGTACAGATCCTGAGGTATGTCCTGGAGCGCGGCCAGTATCACCAGTAGGGGAAATCCTACCCGCCACCACAATGTGATGAGAGTGACCGCCCACATGGCTTGATCGGGTTGACTGAGCACGTTCTGTATTGGCAATCCGACCGAGGAAAGCCAACTGTTTAACCATCCCGTACTCGGATCAAGAACGAACTGCCAGATAATGGCGACAGCGGAGCCGGTAATCAGGTATGGCGCCACAAACACTGCGCGGATCCCGGCTCGGGCCGTGAGAGGCTCGTTCAGTAGCACGGCCAGCAGCAGCCCACCTATGACCAGCACAGGAACGTTCTCGACGACGAAGAGCAGCGTGTTGCCCATGCTCTGGCGATAAACTCTATCGCTCAGCAGTTGGCTATAGTTCTCTAATCCGATTGCATTGGCCTCACCTGCCCGCAACATATTGGCGTCGGTAAAGCTCAGGTACAGACCGTTGGCGATCGGCCAGAGCCAGAAGGCTGCGAACGGCACAAGGAACGGTGTGAGGAAGAGGAATCCGGTGAGGCTTTTTGGCCATCGAGACCGATTTTGTTCAGCTGTACTCACATCCGCATCCGTTCCTTGCGCCGATCGCGGTATCACTTACCCCCGAGCCAGAATCTCATTGGCCTGGGCCGTGGCTCGATCAAGCGTCTCCTGAACTCCCGCACCTTGGTACGTGATCAGCTGGATAGCCTCGGTCAGCAGTCGCGAGACCTCACCCCAACCCGGATGATAGGGAGGGAACCGGGCGTGCTGGCCTTGTTCCACCCAGAGCGCCATGGCCGCAACGAGCGGGTTATCCGTTTGTTCCATCTGTCCAAGGACGGTGAGGTTCGTCGGCGCCTGCGCTTGCGCCCATTCGAGGCTTCCCTCTTGGAGGAGCCAGGCAATGAACTCCCGTCCAAGTTGCTGAGTCTGTTCGTCAGCTTGGTTGGACACACAGTAGATGTGCGATGTTGAGTGAACCGCCTGCTCGGCCTCGAAGAACTGCGGGTATTTCGCCCAACCGATGTTACCGCCCTCTTCTTCATTAAAGGTGAGCACCGCATTCAGGTTCCATGGACCCATGAATACCATCGACACATTCCCGGCATAGAGCAGCCCGGACATATCCTCAGCGACCTGCGGCAGCGCGGCTCCATACTCCTGAACCAGGTCCTGAGAGAGCTGTGCCGCCTCGATCGCCTCCGGTGTGTTGAACAGAGCTTCGGTTCCGTCCTCGGAAAGCAACTCGCCGCCCGCCTGCCAGTTGAACGTGTACCACGGCAGCCACACCTCTGGGTCATGGACGAAGCCATAGCGACCGTCCCGAGTGAGCGCTTGGGCGGCCGCGATGAACTCCTCTCGGTTGGTAGGTGGCGACTCCGGGTCTAGGCCCGCCGCTTCGAAGTGGTCCTTGTTGTAGAAGAGCCCCATCGTGCCCGTGCTCATGGTGATGCCGAGCAGGCGATCCTCATACATTGGCAGGCCGAACGCCACGTCTGCGAAGTTCGATTGGTCCAGCCCCATGTCTTCCGGATTCAGCTCCGCGAGGAACTGTGCCATCGGCGGGATTTCGTAGTTATGCAGAGCGACAACTGCTGGCAGATTGCCTGACAGGGCGGCAGTCTGCAGTCGAGTGAGAAAGTCCGTACCGTGCGCTGGCGCTGTGAAGTTCACCCGAACATCGTTACGCGATTGGTTGAAGCGGTCCACGATCGCCTGCATGATTGGGCCATCGGCACCGGTGTAGAAGGTACTGAACTCGATCTCGACTGCTCCACCCTGTGCGAGGGCCGCCGCGGGGTCTATCAAACCGGCGTGCGCGAGGGCTGACGACATTACCCCGAGCTGTGCTGATCGCTTTACCAATTCCCGTCGGTCAAGTGAGAGTTTCTCCGAGCGCCGTGTCATCACCTGCACTCCCTTCTTCGTTAAGCCTCAAGCCAATCCCTTCCCCTGGCGACAGTCGCGGGCCGTCCGCGGCATTGGCACCGTGGATCAAGGTAAATGGGAGGTGACTGACTACATCCGTGAATATACAATATGTAATACTCTGGGGTCAACATGGTGTGACGCGAAATTTGGAAGGTCCAAGCCATTCAGGACACGTCATGTACCACGCTCGACCACGACTATTGGCTCGGTGATATCGCCCCCCGTTCTACGGCGCGTTCATCGCGCATCTCGGGCGGGGCGTCTATCGCGGCATCTGCGAGCCGAAGCACCTCACCGCCGACGAGCATAGCTTCCGCCAAGACGTCCTGGGTCATCCGCGAGCTGGGCGTGTCCCTGGTGCGCTATTCGGGCGGCAAATTCGTCTCGGGCTCCACCTTGGGGGAACGGTCTCGGACCCGTCGAGGAGCACTTGCGCCGGCTCGATCTCGCCTCGACCTGCACGGAGAGGAACGAGATCGGTGCCACCGAGTTCGTGACATGGGCGAAGCCGGCCGGCGTCGAGGTGAACCTGGCGGTCGATCTCGGCACCCGTGGCGTCGACGCAATCCCGAACCTGGTCGAGTTCTGCGACCACCCAGACGGCACATACTGGAGCGACCTGCGTCGCGTGCACGGCGTCGAGACGCCGCACGGCTTCCGAACCTGGGGCCTCGGCTACTAGATGGACGAGCCTTGGCAGATGGGCCACACCACCGCCGAGGCTTATGGCTGGGTCGCCGCGCGGACCGCGGTGGCCAAGAAGTGGGTTGCCCGACGATCGAGCCGGCGGCATGCGGTAGCTCCAACTCCAGCATTCCAAACTTAG
>JAUJMG010000192.1 GCA_030446955.1 Thermomicrobiales bacterium | reverse complement strand
GGTGCCCACCCGTACGCGCCGGCCCCCCGGGGCATGGCCGCGAAAAAAACACAGGCCCGCGGGGGGGGGGCCCGGGGGCCCCCCACCCCGCAATTCTGACTTGGCGAGGCAGGATGTGGCCGAAGGGACGGGACGCACACGCATCGGCGCGCGTTACCCGGTAAGCTGGGTCCTCTCGCGGATCATGATGCTGACCGCCTCGACGCGCGTGCTGCCAGGAGACGCAGGATCGCCCCATCGCTCCTGGTAGACCACGAGAATGTCTGGGGGCAGCGCGGGATTGGCGCCGAGGGCATCGCTCTCGTACCGGTGAGTGACGAGGGCGATGGGTCCCGCGGCGGTCGGGGGCGCGACGTAGAGCTCCGTCAGCTTGGAGTCGGCCGGGAGAAGGCGTTTCCCGACGGCCTGTGCCCCCTGTTCAGTGGCGCCTTCGCCGCTCCAGGCGAACTCGACGTAGACGGCGACATCGTCGCCGTTGAGATCGCGGTAGGTCACGAAGAGAGTGCCATCCTTTCCGGGGTAGGCGTAGGTTTCGTCGTAGATCGGATGACCGGGGATGTCGATCGGCTTGGTTGCCCGGCCCCACTCGGCCTCGATCTCGGCCCGCGTAACGCCGAGGACACCGGAATCCAGCGGCACCTCGGGCTGGGCGCCCGCCCCAAGCACGCCGCTGGCGAGCGCCAGAGCAAGCAACATGAGAGCAAGGAGCCTGTTGGCATTCCGACGCATGCTTTCCTCCTCATTGAATCCTGCATCCGGACGACCGTGGGAGTGATTCGTCGCTCCCGTGCATCCACGCGACTGCCCGGGAGGTATCCCCGTCGCGACAGCGTCCTGCCGCAGGTGCTGGGGACCGACACCGGCGGAACGAGATCCGACCGGCAGGCTCCCAGGATGCGCACTCAGCCCGAGCCACACATTTGCCGATGGGCTTAATCCGCCTACTTAATCGAACGACACGCATGAAAGGGCCAGGGATGTTACTCCGGGACCGCTCCCCGTGGCCGACGTGGCGTGGCGCTTGCTACACGCCTCAGAAGGAACTAGATCAGCATCACCGTGCATGCGATGAGGCGACAATGATGGGAGACCACATGCGAGGCAATGAGACGATGCCCGACGACCGCGACGGCATCCTCGACCGGGACGTTGAGCGCTCGATGGGGGTGCTGGAGGTTGCGCTCCTCGTTGGCGTCCTCGTCGTGTTCCTGCTTGTGGTCGTCTTCTTCGCCGCGACACGGTGAGCGAAACCGGCGACGGCCCCGGGCCAACCCCTGAGTCGGCGAGGGAACATCTACTGGTACGCGAGTGACCGGAGGGATTCGTGCGGCGACCGATGTGGCGCAGAGCGGGGCTGCTACCGCCCCTGGCCCTCCTCGCCCTCGTGCTCTGGGCAGGGCGCCCAGCCGGAATCCCGGTGCCGGCCACGATCGCGATGCGGCCGACCCGGATCGGCGAACTTCCAGCCACCGTCGCGTCCCAGCACCGGGTGGACGCCACGCCCCAAGCGACCCCGGGGGCATCCCCGGCCCCGGTCTCCTCTCCCTCTGCCCCGCCTGAAGACATCACTTTCCGGGGAAGTGGTGACGGGGTGACAGACCGCTTGCGAATAGACCGCGGGCCCGTTGGCGTCCTCGTGGCCTACCACGGCGACGGGAGCCTCATCGTTTGGCTTGAGCATCCGGCCGGGGAGCGCCGGCCGCTCATCGACGAAATCGGTCCCTGGGACGGGGAGGTGGGGATCGCAATCGACGACCCAGGTGACTATCGGTTTGTCGTCGAAGCCGATGGCGGGCCCTGGACGATCGCTATCGAGAGATCTCGGGAAGGAAGCGGATGATGGTCTCGCACCTCCGCCAAAAGACATGCTCCGGGAAGGATACGGTCGGCCCCGTCCGCGCACCGCCGTGATGGTCCCTCCTCTCCGGCGAGCATAGCAACGGCCCCGGGCATCATGCCCGGGGCCGTTGCTCGTTGGCCGCTGGTTAGGCCGGGGTGGCCTCGGCGCCGGCTTGACCCGCTTCGAAGAATTCGGCGATGAGCCACCGACCGTCCTGGCGCTCGAAGATCAAGAAGATCAGCTCGCCTTCCTCCTCCAGGATCGCTCCCACGCGGCCGTCGTCTAGGACCCGCACGTCGCGCAGGGCCGGTACCTCGGTCGGCTGCCCTACCGGCTCCGGTGTCGCAATGAGCTGGGCCTCCAGGAGTGTGCGCACCTGCTCCAGCGTCTCCCCTGACGTCGGCCCGAACTGCCGGACCAGATCGTCGCTGAGAAGGGCGAAGGCCCGGGCGAACTGGTTCGCCCCTAAGCAGGCGGAGAACTCCTGCAGCGTGGCGTTGACGGCCGCGACCGTCTCCTCGTCCGCTGCCTCCCCTTGCGGCAGCGCCGCCTCGCCGGCAACGGGGGAGGCCGGGAGCGGGGCGGCCAGCGGCGTGCCCTCCGGACCGAACCAGAGCGCGAGCAGTTCGTCCGTCGACCGGGGCTCGACCATGCAGGTGCCGCCGGCAGCGGGGCTGGCGACCGGGCTGGCGTCCTGGGCCCGAGCCACTCCGGGACCGACGAGGGCGAGCGAGACCAGCACGACCGTTATCGTGACGAGGCGTCCCACGGGCGTTTCCTTCCACGGAGCGACGGGCCACCCCACCGGCAGCCACAAGGGACATCCTACGCTCATCGTCGCGAACCCACAACGTAAAGGCGAACGGCCCCGAGCTTGATGCCTGGAGCCGTCGCTGCTGTCCACCGATGATGAGCGCGGCTCCTGTTCTGAACCGTCGGAGGGCTATACCTCGCGCCCAGACATCAGGTTGTAGATCACCACTGCGAGCGCAATGATGATGATGAGGCCGATGATCCCGCCGAAACCGAAGATTTCGAAGTCCATCGTGCCCCCTCCTCACCGACTGACGACTGACGCCCCTCTGGCGCAGTCGGCGTGCCAGTGCCCTCGCGCCAAGCACGAGGCTCGAGGCCATCGCTAGCCAGCAGTCGCGGAGGCGGTCAGGCTTGCCTACGGCGCTGGCGTGGCCTCGACGCCCCCACCCGGGACGAGGAACTCGGTGATCTCGTCGATCAGCCACCGGTCATCCTCTTGGATGAAGATAACGTAGATGGTATCCGGTCCGACGAACGGATCGGTCGTGGCCAAAAACGCGCCGACCCGCCCGTTCTCCAGCTCCATCACGTCCGTGACCGCGAGGAGGGTTGACTGCTGCCCGGCCGGCACGGCCTCGGGCGTTGCCGAAAGGAAGGCGCTCAGCTCCTCCTCTGAGATCGGGTCTTCCTCCGTCAAGGTGCGAATCGCGTCGTCGGTGAAGAGCGAGAGGGCGCGCGGGAAATCGCCCGCGTTGAAGCAGGCGAGGACTTCGCGTGCGGTGGCAACCACCCCCGCGACCGTCTCCGCGTCGGCCGCCTCGCCCAGTGGAACCTCGACGGCAGTCCCAACCGGCGTGGCAAATTCCTCCGGGGTGGCCTCGGCGTTCAGCACGAGGAACTCCTCACGCGCGCGTTCCTCCACCTGGCACTCGGCCGGGTCGGGCGTGACCGGGAACGTCCCGGCCACCGGCGTGGACCCCTGAGCCAGGGCAACCCCGGACCCCATGAGGGCGAACGAGAACAGCGCGGCGACGAGCGCGACGAGGCCTTTCACGGGCGTTCCCTCCCGAGCAACGACGGGTCGCCCAATCGGCGACCGCAGGGCGGGATCATACGGCGGTTGGCCAAACGACACAACGGAATCAGAACGGCCTCGAGCAGGATCCCCGAGGCCGTCGCCGCGGACTCTTTGGCCTGTCAGCGCAGACTGGGGGCTACGTCGCTGGCGTTCCGGCCTCGGGGGTCCCCACGGTCCACGTCGGAACCGCTGCCGGCGGCGAACCCTCCGCCTCGATCGGTTCGACCGGGACCCGCGTCACCCGGACCGTACTCTGCCCGAACTCCACGACTGTTCCGCCGGCCATCACCAGCGTGTAGGAGTAGGGCGACGTGAAGGTGTCACCGGTCGCATCAACCTCTTCGATGCCCGCCTTCTCGCCCGGACGCACGCCCTGCTCGCGACCGCACTGGTCATCGCCGCGACCCGATAAGCCGCGTGACGGCTCCCGGCTCCGACATGGCGTGGGACTTGCTAGACCGCCGTCCGAGCGCGGAGGAGGGCTGGCTCCTCGGTCGCTTCGCCGGGCCGCGGGAAGAGATGACCCGCCGCCCGGCCCCTTCGTCCCTGGTCCCCCGACAGGGTCCCACGGCCTACCCGTACCTGAAAGCCCCCGCCTCCGGCACCACCACCCCGTACAGGCTTCGGCCCTGCCCGTAGTACGCGTCATACACGTGCTGGTAGACCGCGTCGCACCGCCGCCGGCACGACTCTTTCTCGCTCAAAAACGACGCGGATGGGGGCAAGGCTGGGAGGGTAACCCGGACGGGATGGATGGGACTGGTGCGCTCCTCGCCGTGGGTCTCGGGGATCGTCTGGACAGACGCACCCCGGTGGTCCCTCACGGCTCAATCGCCACCCCCCGCGCCTCGTTGGGGCGCACGGCCATGCGCCCTCGGAGCCACAAAGCGCGGAACGCCAGCCTCGATCCGGTGGTGTGAAACTGGAGTCACGTACGACTAACGGCCCCAGGCCCAGCCGGAGAAGTCGGGCGGCTCGACACCCTGCTGCGTCAGGATCGTCGCGATCTGGGAGCGGTGCTCGGTCGCGTGGTTGATCGCCTGGACGTAGACGGTTGCGACGGGCAGTGCATACGGCCGGCCCTGGTACTCGCCCCGCAGCACCTCGTCCGGGTCGGCCCGCCCGCTCAGTTCGATCAGGGCGCGGCCGCTCTCGTCGAGCGCCCGCCGCAGCGCCTCAATGCCCTGCCACCCGTCGCGCTCCCCGTAGGTCGGCTCGCGGCCACTCAGCCGCATCACGTAGCGCTGCTCCGCGCCCGCGACGTGCATCAGCGTCTCCCGGACCGACCCCGCCGTGCCGGGAACCGTCGCGTCCAGCTGCGCGTCCGTCAATCCCGTGCACGCGTCGACGGCGCGCAGGTTCGCCCATCGGTTGTGCTCGAACAGCTTGACCAGGATCCCCGCCATGGCATCACCTCCGCACGATGGGTAGCCGAGATGGCCTGAGCGGGTACCGGGAGGGGCACACATCTGTCCCAATCTCCCTAGCTCGACGCGAGCCATTCCAGACCACGCACCCATCGTCCGGGCGAGCATACCGCCTGGGCCCCGATGGTGGGTGGAAGGTGGCGCGGCGCAGGGCGCTACCTCTCCCCAAGCCAGGCCCCCAGCCGCCCAGCGATCCCCACCAGGACAAGCAGCACGATCCCCGCAAGGACGCCCACAAAGGTCCCGATCCCCAGGGCCATCGCGGTCTCGCTCGAGTCCCGCCGCAGGTGTCCCTGCTCGATCTCGATCCAGACGTCGAGCCAGACCATGAGGGGAACCATCAGGACCTGGGGGAGAGCCGCCCAGGTCGCCCGATCCTTGTCGGTCGCGGCGGGCCAGCGCCAATTCACCACGAGGGCCACCACCGGCGCGCCGAGCCCAAGCAGCCAGAGCACGATGGGCGGCACGACGTCAGACGGGCTGAACAGTTCCGGGCTCACGGCCACGGCGGTGGCCAGCGTCGGCAGGAGGGTGGCGAGCAGCAGCCTTCTCCGCGGGGTGACTGGGGCAGCGAAGTCCACCATCCGTTCTTCCCTTCTGAACGACACGCCACGCCGAAACCACCGTCATCTTCGGACCGATGGGGAAACGGCGCATCCGTAGAACGACGGATCTTTCGGCCTGGGTGGAGGGTCGATTCTCACGTCCCGGCCTCGAGGTCGCTCGGCCCTTCGTCGACCAACTCAGGACAGGACCCCGATCGCCAGAGCCACGACGATGCTGAGGGCTCCCGCCAACCCATCCCCCCATGCCTCCGCCCTCGCCTCGCGGCTCACCTGCGGTCCGGCGATCCCTGCCCCGCAGCGAAGGGATGTGCGCCCATCAGTCAGGCGCCAGCCCCTGCCCGCTCCACGACGAAGCGGCCCAGGTCGTCGAAGCCGGCCGAGTCGACCCCTTCTGTCGCGAGAAGGGCAGGGGTGGACCGACGTTGCCGCCCGAGCGGCCGGAGCCGATGAGACCATGGTCAGGGGGTGGGACCGGCCCTCGTGCCAATCCAAACCGTGCAACCGGGAACAACGCCCCCGCTCTAGCCCCACGCCTTCGGCAACGCACCAAGCACCTCCCGGGAGCGCACCACCGGCCGGAGGGTGATGGCCGAGGGGAGCAGGTCGCACGGCGGGACACTGGTCCAGCGTGCCGGGAGTCCATGACGCGGAGCGCGCAGGACGACGCTCAACCGCCCCAGAACCTGCCCATGCGTTGCAGCCACGGACGAATCGTCCCGTCGTCCATGCTGCTCCGTGCGCCGCTCACCGCGGTGCCGCCACGAACTCCATAGCTTCCCGCGCCAGCGCCAACCAGTCCGCCTCGGCCGCCGGGTTGATCGCGACCCACTCCCTCATGGCGCGGCCGTGACCCGACTCGAAGCGCTCCCCGTCCCCCGCCGCGACAAGCGCGTCTACCCGCTGCCGCGGGAGCTTCACGACAAACTCGCCTCGGGCCGAGAGCATCGCAAAGATCTTGTCGTTGACCTTCATCTCCGACGAGCCAAACGTTGTCACCGCCGGCTCTGTGACGTTCGGGTGCGCGCGAAACGCCGCAACGACATCGGCAAAGCGCGCTTCCTGCGAGGTTGGCGATTGGCTCATAGAAAGGGCCTCTCCTCGACGCGCCGGTCACGAAGGATGAGATCCTCGCCCTCCCGGCCGCCGCCGCTAACCGCGAATCCTGTCCGCACATGGGAGACCGCATCCGTCCGAGCAGCAGGCGTAGCCGCCGGAGTGATTGCAGGTCGTGCCGCGGCTGAGGCGGCGGTATTGTGCGGTGCCGTTGATGGCCACGGCCACGAAGCTGCTCCCTCGTATTCGTCACCCGCCCCGCGGATCGCGGAGCGCCTAGCAAGAGCAGGTGCCTCCCCGCGGGTTGGGGCAGGAGCCGGAGACGCAGGCCGCGTTGGGGGTGCCGGGGCTACCGCAGAACGTCATGCCCGGCGAGCAGGCCGGCTCGCAGCGTCCCTCCGGGGCGTTCACGAGACCTGTTGCTTCCGCTCTTTCTCGCCATCCTCTGGCGGTCGAAGCCCGCAAAGCACGCCACGTAGTTTCGGCGATGAGACGAGGTCCGCCACAAGCCCAGACGGCGTGGTACGCCCTATCCCTCCGGAATGGTGATTGGAGGCCCGACTACCGTAACCCCGTAGCGCTGCCCAATCTCGTCGAGGACCGCCTGATCGGGCGGTCCCTGCAACGCATCAAAGTAGGCGCCTGTCTCCGCGAACATCCCTTCCAGACCAGCCGGCACGGCCATGCCCACGACGCGCA
>JAUJMG010000191.1 GCA_030446955.1 Thermomicrobiales bacterium | reverse complement strand
GGTTGTGCAGCGCCTCCACCTCGTCCTCGGCGTGGACGATCGGGGCGTAGCTGTAAAACTCGCCCATCTTCACCGCTAAGATCCGGCGCGCGTTCTCCTCCAGGGTCCCGTCCGGCTCGATGTCCGGCACCGGCCACGCCCGGCTCATCGCGATTCCTCCCCGTTGGCGCTCTTCGCGGCGCGGCCGTTCGTCGCCCCCTTCGCTCGGGGGGGAGACGGTCCCTCTCCTTCTTCGCCGTTGGCGTCCGCACCCAACGGAGCCGAGACTTGGGGCGGACCAGCAGCGGGACCGAACCGCGCAGCCGCCTCCTGCGGCAGGCCGCGGGCATCGAGGCCGGCCAGGAAGGCGAGCATCTCCACCCGCGCCGCCTGCCGCTCTCGCTCGATTCGGGCAATCAGGCGGTCGATGCCAGAGCGCTCCGCGGCGGGTGCCGCGGCCCGCTCCTCAGTGAGCGTTTCGAGGAGGACATCGCGGTCCCGTACCTCGCCCAGGGCGCCGGTGATCTCTTTCGCGGCAGCGTGGAGGGGGCGGTACCAGCTCCGCGGGAAGCAGGGCGCTGCCACGTCCATCGCGGCACGGAGGCGCCGCGAGGCAACTCGGACGTCGTGGACCCCCTCGATGTCCTCTCCAGCGACGGCAACCGGCACCGCCTCCCAGACGGCGCGGAACCGCTCACCAATCAGTGTTCGCATCGCGGAGCGGTAGCTTTGGCGCGGGTCGAGAGGCGGGTCCTTGGGCTTGGCCATCGGGTCTCCTTTCGCTCTGCGAGTCGGGCGGGTCGAGGTACGTGCCGGCGCGGGGGTGTTGGTGGCGGCGCCTATCCCTTTGTGATGGTGCTCCGGCGCTGAACCTCCTAGCCGCGCCCGTCCGCGGCCTCGGCGAAGGCGGCCAGGAGGAGCCCAGTCCGAATGCCGCTGCGGGCAACCTCGATCTTCCCGGGTTGGACCCGGTCGACGAGCGCCGCGACGACCGCGACTCCGGCGGGCAAGACCCGCGCCCGGGCCTCCGCGATCCCGATCTCGGCGGCCAGCGCCTGCGCGTCGATCCCCTCCAGGCGCGCCAGGACTGCCTCCACCGTCGCCGCGTTGAGGTCCTGCCCTGCGGGAATCAAGCGACCGAGGTACTCGCCCGTGCCGCCGACGACGAGGAGCCGGGCGGCGGGGCCGGTCAGAACATCCACCGCGCCGAGCAACCCGGCCGCCGCCGCCCGGCAGGCGGCAAGTTCCGCCGCCGTGGGCGGGTCGGACGCGACGAGACGGTCAGTCAGGGCACCGGAGCCGAGGCGGAGGGAGCCGGCGGATCGGATCTTTCCCTCGCTCGCCGCGATCACTTCCGTGCTGCCGCCGCCGATGTCGGCGACCACCACCTCCCCTCCGACGTCGGTGGTGGCGGCGAGGCCCCGAAAGGTGAGGTCCGCCTCTTCATCCCCCGAGATCGCGCGGATCTCCCATCCCGCTTCTCGCCGCACCCGCTCCAGGAAGTCCCGGCCGTTAGCGGCGGCGCGGGTCGCCTCGGTGGCGACGCCGATCAAGCGGGTGGCGCCCTTGTCGCGGGCCTGGTCGGCGAAGCGGGTCAGCGTGGCGAGCGCCGCCTCCACCCGGTCCTCCGCCAGCCGGCCGCTCGCCTCGGCGCCCTGGCCAAGCCGGACGGTTTCGGAGGCCATCTCCACGATCTTGACTGTGCCCTTTCGCCCCGGCCGGGCGACCGTCATCTTGATGGAGTTGGATCCGATGTCGACCGCCGCCGCGACGAGAGCGGGAACGGACTTGGTCTCCTGTTGTGCGGTCGATGCCGGCCCTTGCTCAGGCACGATTACTCCTTCCGGCGGCCGCGTTAGCAGTCGCCGTCTGCGTCGTTTGGGGCTCGACGATGAGGCCCGGGACCATCCCACGTGGGTCGCGTATATCCATTGAGTGGCGCCGAATTGAACGGTAGATTGGAAGCAAGTGCGCGCCACCGACCCAATAACAATACCTTAACCGGTACAATGGCGGGGTGCTAGCGGAACCACTGCGCCGGGAGTTAACAATGTTCGCCGCGCTTGCAATCTCCGTCTGCAGGATGGCGTGGGTGCCGTTGTCGGGAGACGAGGTGGTCGATCCGGTCCGGCCCTGACCTCCCGCTGGGGGAGCCGGCGGCGGTGGGACGAAGTCAGGAGGAAGCAGCGTGCCCGACGAGACGTCGACCCAGGGTGGCGCGGCGGCCGCGCTCCGGCGAGCCGCGGCCGAGGAACGGCGGCTGATCGAGCGCGAGCGGAAGGCGGAGCGACGCCTGGCCGCCGCCGCCGCCAAGCTCGCGGCGGCCCGGGAGAAGCTTGCCCGGGCCCAGGGTCGGGTGGCGCGGCGAACGGCGGCGGTCGCCGACGCCGAGACGCGCCTGCAACGGTGCCAGGCGGCGCGCGCCGCCGGTCCGGCATCTGCCGGCACCGGGCAGCCCGCCGCTGGTCGCCTGACCCCGTCCCAGACCGTGGCGGTGGTGGCGGAAGCGGCGATGGCGCCGGATGCGGCCCCGGCCGTAGGCGCAGCCCCGCTCGTTGTCGGGGACGGCACGGAGCCTGGGGTGGCGGCGGCACCGAAGCGCTCCCCTGCTAGGAGGCCCGCGACGGCCAAAGGCCGGGCGGAAGAACCGCCCGATGGCGGGCCGGCGCTTGCCCGCTAATCCCGGACCCGGCCGCCGCGGCCGTAGACGAAGAGCATCAGCAGGATGACCAGGCCGTAGAGGATGTTCTGGCTGGCCGGGCGGATGCCGACGATCTGGAGCGTGTTCTCCAGCAGCACGACCGTGATCGCTCCGGCGATCGTGCCGCCGTAGCCGCCGGAGCCCCCGAGGATTGGGGTGCCGCCAATCACCACCGCCGCGATCGATTGGAGCACGTAGCGATCGCCCATCCCGAGGTAGCTCTGGGAGGAGTAGCCGGTCAGGAGGATGCCGGCGAGGCCCGCGCAGAGGCCGCAGAGGGTGTAGGCCGCGACCAGGACGCCGAGGACGGGCACGCCCGAGAGGTAGGCCGCCTGCCGGTTGTTGCCGCCGGCGTAAAACCGCCGTCCGAAGACGGAGCGGCGCAGCAGCGCGATGAGCGCCGTGCCGAGTGCCAGCCAGAAGAGGAGCGCCTACGGGACGGTCCTGCCGATCCGGCCCACCGCCAGCTCCCGCGCGAGGCCCGGCGCGTTCCCCTGCGGCGAGCCGTTGGTGTAGACCAGCGTCAGCCCGGCCAGCACCGCGTTCATGCCGAGGGTCATGACCAGGGAGGGGATCCGCAGATAGGCCACGCCGGGGCCATTGAGGGGGCCGACCAGCCCGGCGCCGCCCAATGCCCCCGCAACGGTCCAGAGCTGCCGTCCGCCGCTGCCCGCTTCGGCGGAATGGACGACCAGGGATGGCAAGAGGACTCGGGTTCGAAGCCCCAAGAGTGGATTCACCGGCGAGGATTTCGATCGGCTAAACGGCCCTCACCGTCGCCAAGTTGGCGAATCCATGCGGCGCGGCGCAGGCGGGCCGGCTACCCAGTTCTGTCTCAACTAGTAGGAGGCCCGGAGGAGCTTCGCGAGGGTCTGTTCAGGGTCCGGCAGGGCGCAGGAGCGGATCTGGGCGGCCGTCGCGTCTAGGGGGTAGTCGAGGCGGCGCAGCTCGACGTCCCAGGATCGGTTCGCCGCGTCCCAGGTGAAGAGGCCGTATTTGCAGCGCAGATCGCCGTCCTTGGGGTTGCCGACGGCGGAGACGTCGGCAAGGAGGGTGTCGCCCACGCGCCGGGTGTAGGCGATGTGGATGTGGCCGAAGGCGATCGCGGCGGCGCGCACGTCCCCGAGGATCTCGCGCAGCTCGCGGTCGCTCATCGCCGGGTCCAGCTTGTCGTCCAGGTTGCGAGGGTTGGCGTGGACGACGAGCAGGTCGTCGGCGGGGGAGCCGCCGCCCGGCGGCGTGATCCGGTGGGAGAAGGCGAGCCCGGCCAGGTAGGCCACGCCCTCGTCGCCGATCTGGTCGAGGGCGAAGCGGACGGATCCCCGCCCCCACCCCTCGGTCGCTACCTGAACCAGATCTCGGTCAGTGTTGCCCTGGAGCACAGTGCAGGGTTCGGACCGGCTCCGCAGCAGGTCCAGCACCTCCGCCGGCGCCGGCCCCACTTCGCAGAGGTCGCCAGCGACCACGACGGCGTCGAGGGGACCTTGCCGCTCCAGGTCAGCGATCACCGTCTCCAGCGCCAAGCTGAACCCGTGGATGTCCGACATCACCGCGACCCGCACGGGCCTCTCCTTTCCGAAGGTTCCAAGGACCTGATCCCCTTAGGGACCCGGCGCTTCCCGGCGCTCCCCAGATCGCTAGCTCGCCCGATCATAGCAGTGACGCCTTCGGGCGCCGCGTCCTGACCGCAAGCGGCCACAGCTGCGGTAATTATGGGAGTCGGAGTGCAGGGCGGAAAAAGCCGCGCCCCTCCGGGAGGGGCGGACCGGCGGCGGTGGACCGACGGACGTCGGGCACACGTCAAAGGACACGGTGATCCGACCCGAGTGCCGCATCCGGGCAAGCGAACCGTAGGATGGCTGCGCCTGCGTCCGGCTGCGCGCTGCGACCGGCTCCCATGTCAGACCACCCGGGCTCCGTTGGAGCCCGGCGCACAATTACCATCAGCAGGATCCTTAACCCAGGCGAGCCAGACCCTCTTCGACCTCCTCGCGGGGGAGGTTGCCGGCATCCAACGCGGCGTCGGGGAGGGCGAGCAGGCGGGCGTAGAAGGAGCGGGCGAGGTCGGCCGTCTCCGGCGCGTGGTCGTCGGCGTGGAGCAGGTCGAAGAGGAGGTCCTCGGCCTCCCCGAAGCGGCCGGCAGCTTCGTAATGGCGAAGGAGGAGCTCCTGCCCGGTGGTCGGGATGGCGGTCGGGTCCACGCGGGCCAGCACCGCGTCGAGACCGGCGAGGTCCGGCGACGAGGGAGCATCCTCAAGCTCCGGCAGCACCTCCAGGTAGAGGCGCAGGGCCTTGCGGTCGCGAGGGATCGCTTCCTCCGGCCGGCCCCCTTCAGCGAAGATCTCGGCCTCCTCCCGCAGGAGTTCCGCGAGGGTGTAGGTCCGCGGGGGGTCGAGCCCCCCGCGGGCGCGCAGGAGGGCGACCAGGTCCTCCTCCGAAAGGGCATGGACGAGGGAGGGGTTGAGCCCGGCGAAGCGGCCGTAGGCCTCGCCGATCTCCTCCAGGGCCTCGTCGGGCCGTACGTCGGCGCGCAGCCCGACGATCCGTGCAAGCACGCCGGAGAGTTGCTGGATCATCCGCATCAGGTAGTCCTGGCGGATCACCTGCTCGCCCCCCGTCGCGGTCCTGGACGCCGGTCGCTCACGCCCCTCGTCCTTCCAAGTGGGCAATGTAGCGCTCCGCCGAGCGCTGCACCGCAGCGTTCGCGTCCGTGGCGACGACGCTGCCGCTCCAGCCGCCGTAGAGGCGCGCGAACGGGAACGGCTCGACCGCGGCGGCGATCCGGCGCACCGCTGGGGCCGGGAGGGGGATCAGGTTCGGGTAGGACCACATGAAGCTCAGCCAGCGGCGGTCGCTGGCGACCATGATGGTGTCGCCGGCGAAGAGCGCCCCGGTGCCTCGGGCTCCGTCAGCCCAGTGGAGCACGCAGGAGCCGGGAAAGTGGCCGCCGCAGCGGATCAGGGTCAGGCCCGGGAGCACCTCCAGGGTCTCGCCGGACCAGGGCCGGATCGCGTCGCTCGGGTGAGTCACCCAGGCCTGGTCGTCGGCGTGGACGTGGATCGGCACGCCGCCGAAGGCGTCGCTCCAGGCTGCCATGCCGGTGAAGAAGTGGGGGTGGGAGACGGTGATTCCGGCCAGCCCGCCCCGCCGTTCAATTTCCGCGACCGTCGCGTCGTCCAGGTGGGCGACGGAGCTCCAGAGCAGGTTGCCGGCCGGAGTCTGGATCAGGTGGGCCTGCTGGCCGATCGCGAACCCCGGCTCGGTCGTGATCCCCGTCAGGCCGGGCTCGATCTCCGCGACGGCGTTTTGGTGGCGCGCACGCATCTCGGCGGGCGTGGTCCAGTGCTGCCCGTTGTGGCCGATGTACTGCCGGGCGTCCTCACAGATCCGGCAGCGCTCCGGCGGCTCCTCCCCGCCCGGATAGTGCGCCCCGCAGGTGACGCAGATCCAGGGATGCGAGGCCGCGTTCATCGTTTGACCCGGTGGATTCCGGATCCGCACTCGAACTCCCGGTCGAATGACACGTCTTCCTCCAGACCGAGGCGCTCCATGAGCACGATGTGGTTCGCGAAGGCGTACTCCAAGTGTACGTCGAGATCAACCCACCGGCCGATCCAGCGTTCTGGTCAGCAGGATCCATGTTCGTTACGGGTGGCTGCAAGCGAGTGGGTATGTCTACAGTGGGATCTGCCTCGCCCGGTGGCACACTCCCTGCTTGACCGCGCTCCTGGCAAGAGCATTCCACCCGGTGGCCGGCCGGGGATCGCTCCCGGGCATGCGACCGGTCCGATGGTTGTGGTCCGTTATCCGTGCCTTCGGTGGCTTGATCACGCCACCGAGGTCGGCCGGGCGCGGTGACCTATGCCGAAGGGGGACGTGATGGCAGCGATGAGTCCTGTCCAGACGCCAACTGGCACGCCGACTTTCGTCACTGATTGGTACGAGCAACTCCAGCCGCAGCCGCTTGCCGACATTGTGACCGACCCGGCGACCGCGGCGATCTTCTCCGCCGACATGATCGTTGGTTTCTGCGACCATGGCAGCCTGGCCTCGGCTCGGGTCGACGCGCTGACGGAGCCGGTCGTCGACCTGTTCCGGCGGGCGCACGAGCTTGGCGTACCCCACTTCGTGCTCCTCCAGGACACCCACCATCCGGACACGCCGGAGTTTGGCGCCTGGCCGGTCCATTGTGTCCGCGGCACGGAGGAGGCCGAGACCGTTCCCGAGCTGAAGGGACTACCCTTCTCCGACCGGTTCGTGGTCATCGAGAAGAACTCCCTCAATCCGGCCATCCGCACCACCTTCGACCACTGGCTGGACGAACACCCGGAGCTGCGGACGGCGATCGTGGTCGGGGACTGCACCGACCTCTGCACCTACCAGCTCGCGATGCACCTGCGCCTGCGCGCAAACGCGGGCAACATCCCAGGGTTCGAGGTCGTGGTCCCGGCCAACGCCGTGGACACGTACGACCTCCCTCCCGACGCAGTGCCGGACGGGGCCATGGCGCACCCGGGCGATTTCTTCCACCAGGTCTTCCTGTATCACATGGCGCTGAACGGTATTCGCGTGGTGCGTGAGTTGACGGAGGGGTGATGTCGGGGCGAGGAGGGGCGTGATGTGGCCCGTGTCCGAAACACCGACCGGGCTGATGGTCGACCTCTACCACCTCGACTCGGCCTACATCAGCTGGCGGACGGGCCAGAACGCGACCGCGACGTTTGACCTCTACACCCGCTCGACGCCGTTCGGCGGGGCGTACCTGC
>JAUJMG010000024.1:15073-22087 GCA_030446955.1 Thermomicrobiales bacterium | reverse complement strand
GTCTTCTCCGTCACCGGCAACCTGGAAGAGATGGCCGTCTCCACCTATTAGCGTTAGGGCTCCCCACGTGCCGCTTCGGACTGCCTAGCGAGAGAGGGATTGGATCACCGAGGTTCACGCTCACTGACGACGACCGTCGTTAGATGTCCGGCTTTGCCTGTGCTGCCGCGTCCGCCATCGGCCGCCCGGGATGTGTTGCTCGCCAGTCGGCGACGATCTGGTGGAGTCGTGGAATGATCTCTTCCAGCTCGATCGGGGCGGTCAAGATCGCGTCCGCGCCGGCCTCCCTGGCGCCCATGGGGTCAGCGCCTGCCGATTCATCCGTCACCAGAAGGATCGGCACGTCTGTCCTGGCAGCTTGCGCGCCGCGGTTTGAGCGGCCCCGAAGGCGCCGCAGCAGTTCCAGGGCACCCATCCCGCCAAGATGCGCATCGACCAACACGAGGTCGAAGGACCGGAGGCGGAAGACCTCTAGGGTCTGGAGCGCGCTGGCGACGCTGCTGGTCCAAAACCCCCCATACATGAGGCCTTCCGCCAGGAACTCCTTCAATCCTCGGTCGTCGGTCACCACAAGCGCATGGGGACGGGCCGCGACGGTGGCTCGCTCCCGTGGTGGCACGGTCACTGGTTGGGCTCTCGCGCTGGGGTCATGGAGCGTATGGTGTCCCTGTGCTGCGCTGGAACCACACTCATGACTGTAACGTGGATGCGTACAGGGCGTTGAAGAGGAGGCGGTAGGTGCCGCGGGCCTGCGCTCGGAACTGTGGGCGCAGGCCAATGAGGATGACGCGTCCCCGCCCGACGGCTACGTCCACCACCGCAGCTCGGCCCGAAATCCGCTCGGCTCCCCGTATCCAACCAGATAGCAATTGATTGGACAGCGGGTAACGAGCCACGACGCGGGTGTCGACGCCGGTGGTGTCTCGGATATCGAATGCGGGTGACGAGACGAACATCGCCGCTGCCTCCCGTTCAAATCCCCAGCCGACCGGGTGCAGCGGATCGATCAAGATCCGGAGCAGCGATCCCGGGGAGTAAAACTCCTCGTGCCGAACCCCGTCCAGGACGTTTGTGACCGGCAGGTAGAGGTGGCGGATGGCCACGTCGGAGGCCGCGTCCAGCGTGATCAACGTGCCACCGTCTTCCACGAACCGCCGTAGGTTGGCGGCACCGTGGTCGCCGATGCCGCCGGCGTACTCCGGTGGATACTCCGTCGGACTGTTCCCCTCTAAGATCTGTTTCGCGCCCTCCTGGGGAAGAACAATCGCGTCAAATCGGGAGCGAAGGTTTCCCTGCCGGATGTCCCGGTCGCGCAGCACCGTGTGAGGAAACCGGTACTCTTCAAGCACGTAACGCGTCCACCCGGCGTCGATCGCGTGGGGACGCCAAGAGTGGTAGACGGCGATGCGCGGGCGCGGGAGCCGCTGGACCTCCACACTGTTGGGAATGCTGGCAGCATAGCCGCGACAGCCAATGTTCCTCGCGACTTGATCGACGAGCGCCGGCCTCACTCCCGTGACAACAAACGCACCAGGATCGAGGGGGTGATCGCCGACGGTGACCGCCATCGTCGCCCGTCCGACCTGCGCGCCAGCACCGAGCAACTCGTTGACGAGGCGTGCCCCGGCATTGGTTTCGGACCCAATGAGGATTGACGACCCCCGCCCGTCGACCTCAACTACGCCACCCTCGGGCAGGGGAACCGCTGGAATGCGCCGCAAAGCCGCTACGAACGGTGCCCCGACACGAACCGCGCTCACGCCCATCTGAAGCGGGAGGGTGTGAGCAGTGATGTCGTACGGAGGCTTAGGAGGCCCCCCGGGGTACAACTGGAGATCCGGATAGCGCTGTGCCTCCAAGAGCGTCTTGGCAAAGCCTCCGAACGGCTGACCCATGCGAACCACGAACGAGCCTTTTGGGAAGTCCACGCCATCGGCCGTGAATCCCTGCTCTGCCTGCTCAACCTCAACCGCCCCTGCTTGGAGGATACGAAGCATCTCCAGGGCGGTTCCTGAATCTCGCTGCATGGGAGCTGGAGGGACCACGTACGCGTACGGTGTCGATCGACCAAGGCTTCGCGCCTGGACGCGTGCGAAGTTGCGCACCCATCGGTCGCGATATCTGGCGGCATGGTCGAGCACGGTCCAGGAGGTAATCCGGTTGTAGTCGACGATATCCCGCAGGGTCCAGGCGCCGCCGGGCCACGGCAACGGGTGGTTCTGTGTGCTGAGCCGCGGCTCGAACCCTCGGGTCTCGGCCAACTGGTCAGCTGTGAGACTGATCGGGGTCGCGATGCGTACGCTTGCCGCTTCCGAGAGGATCCTGACCCCCCCATGGTAGAGCTGGTAGGCACGGGAGGGGGAGTAGGCATCAAAGATGATGGTGGTAGCGACCCCAGTCTTTCCCTCGGCCGTCAACTCCGCGGCGATCGTGGCACCCATCTGGTTAATCTCAGCCTGGAGGAGTGGGTCAACGTTGGGGTCGTAGGGATCCACAAAGGGCGGTACCACGTAACGCGGCCCGTTGGGTTGCATCTGGTGCAGGTCATAGACGATGTGAGGCCACCAGGAGTTGTGGATATGCTCCACCACCAGACGCGTTTCCGGCAGGGCCTGCATGAACCAGTCGCGATTGTTGTCGTGCCCTGCGAATCGATGATAGAGCTGCGGCGGCGGAGTGCCCTCGTAGGGTGTGCCCAACATCCGCTTGTACCAGTCCGCAACCAACTCCATGCCGTAGGGGTTCAACGACGGCACCAGGAGCAAGACGACCTCAGAGAGAATCCGACGCGTCTCCTGGTCCTCGCCTGTAACCAGCCGGTGAACGAGGTCGGGAGTCATCTGAACCCCACCGACCTCCGTCGCATGGATAGAGCACGTGATGAGACAGACGCAGCGACCGGTTTGAAGCAGTCGCTGCCGGTCAGCCGCGTCCAGGATCTTGCGCGGGTCGGCGAGCCTGGACTGAACGTCTCGCAGTTCCCCCTCCCGACGGAGGTTCTCCGGATCTGAGATGGTGAGCAAGACGAGCGGCTGACCGTCAATGACGCCCAGTTCCTCGTATCGAAGCCGGTCGGAGTCTGCGGCAAGCGCCCGGAAGTACCGGAGCATGGAGGGCCAGCGGACCAGCCGCCGGTCCGTGCCCATGGGAAATCCGAAATATTCCTCCGGCGTTTCGATCGCAGGCCGGTCTACGGTGCGGGTGGCCACGGCGATGGTGCCTCTTTGTTTGTCATCGTCGCGTCACCCGAGCGAAGAGCGCAGGGCCTGAATGGCATGTCAAGGTCCGCATCGCTACGAGGGGCGAGACGGTGGCTGGTCATCTTTCGCGTGGGCCGTGTAGGGCTCCTCAGAGCTGATGGTTCCCGTGTCCTCACTGCGGGTGTCTGTCTCCCGCGGCACGGATGGGCGATCGGTCGATGCGGACGACCCAAGCAAGCGGTTCAATCGGGCGAAGGATTGCTCAATGGATCGTTCCTCGGTGGCCTGGGTGTACGTCTGGTTCGCGACGACACCAAGGTCTTGCCCCGGCAGCTCGTAGATGGCTTCCCGGACGACGGTCGTCCCTCCGTCCGAGGAGGGATCCAGGATGAAACTTTCTTGCACGATCTCCCCTGCCGACCCCGTGCAGGTGAACGCGAACAGCGACGGCACCTCCGCTGCAATCACGCGACAGGAGAGATGAATGCCCCGATTGGCGATCGTTCGATCGATCTCAAACGTCGGCGCACCGTCTCGATCAGCCTCGAGTGGGGACGCTGCCTCGTAGGTGGTGTCCCACTCTTTGAGCCGCGCCGGGTCGGCGATGAGGTCGTAGACGATCTCCTGGGGCGCGTCGACTGCCCCGCTCATCTTGGCCTTGGTCACGAATCTGCTCCTGGGTGCCACGCTGGGTTGCCGGATGCCTGCCGCGGTTGTGGTAAGGCGAAACCGTCTTTGGTCATGCCGAAAGTTGGGCGATCACCGCCTCGGTGACCTGGGTCGTGGAGGCGGATCCGCCAAGGTCGGCAGTGGCGGCGTGCCGGTCTGCCGAGACTGCTTCGACGGCCGCCATGATCCGAGCCGCCGCCGCCGGTTGTCCCAGATGCTCCAGCATCATGGCTCCCGCCCAGATAGCCCCGATCGGGTTCGCGATGCCTTTCCCGGCGATATCGGGCGCAGAACCGTGCACCGGCTCAAACATCGAGGGGAACCTGCAATCCGGGTCGAGGTTGGCGCTTGGAGCCAGCCCCAAGCTCCCCATAATTGCTCCCCCGAGATCTGTCAGGATGTCGGCGAAGAGATTGCTGGCAACGACAACATCGAATCGCTCCGGGTCGCGCACCATAAGTGCGGCGGCGGCATCGACCAGCAGCGAGGCGGTTTCCACATCCGGGTAGTCCTGCTTCACCAGGTCAAAGACATCGTCCCACATGGTCATCGAGAATTGCTGAGCGTTGGACTTGGTGACACTGGTGAGGTGCTTGCGCCGGGTGCGGGCCAACTCAAAGGAGTAGCGCATTACGCGCTCCACATTGAAGCGGCTGAACACCGAGGTCTCTAGGGCGACCTCGTACTGAGTGCCGCGATGGACCCTGCCGCCGACGCCCGCGTACTCCCCCTCAGTGTTCTCTCGTACGCAGACGAAGTCGATCTCAGCCGGACCCTTTGTCCGAAGCGGACCAGTTACGCCAGGCAACAGCCGGACGGGCCGCACGTTGACGTACTGGTCGAAGGCTTTCCGAATGGGCAGCAGCAGGCCCCAAAGCGTGATGTGGTCGGGGAGAGAAGGGTCGCCGACGGCCCCAAGGTAAATAGCGTCATAGGCGCGAAGTTGATCGACTCCGTCCGCCGGCATCATGGAGCCCACGCGGTGATATCGATCCGTCCCCCAGTCCAGGTGGTCCCAAACGAGGCGGAAGTCAGCCCTAGCGGCCGCTTCCAAGACCGTGGTGCCGGCCGGTAGCACCTCCAGCCCAATCCCGTCGCCGGCGATCGTGGCGATGCGATACTCCTGTGGCTGCCCGGCTTCTGCTACCGCCTGATGCCCCCCGTCGCCCACGTTCCCTCCGTCCTTGTGCTTCCGGCAGCGGCTTGGACCGCTGGGCGCCTATCCTACACGCTCCCGGGTGGGAGGGCATGCAGAATCTGCTGGTCCGTCGCCCGACGTCAGCCAGTCTCGGGGTCTGGCAGTCGGCCGGCGCACGTCAGCAGCCGTCCTTGAGCAGCGACTGGAGGTGGCGGCCACTTGAGGGTGGCGCCGAGCGGCCGACATCGTCATCATGCCGGACTCAGATGAGGCAGGTCCTATGACTATCAGACGGAGCAACGAGGCGTCCGTCGTGTCTTGAGGAGCGACTGGGACAACCGTGGAACGTGGACGTGAACGCTGATGCTCGTAGACGTACCGGATGATGAGACGCTTCGTCTGCTCCACCACTACCTCAACGCGTTGTTGCTGCCGACGGATCGCCTCCGCGTCACGACATGCCGCCGCACCTTCAGTGCCTGGCTCGGCCGGCCGATCTCTTCCTCCCTCGGCGGGGCGTACGCCTACCGGCCCCGGTCCGATGAGCATGTGGTGCTCATCAATCTGGACCGGATCGATCGCTCACAGCCTAGAGCGCTGGAGATCGTGGTGGCCGAAGAGCTGATCCACATGCGTGATCGCCTCGACGGCGATCTTCGCCGGCACGCGCGACATGGTTATGATCGAGTCGCTCATCGAGTTGCGGCGCTCACGGGCGCCACGCTTGCGGAGATTCGATCCTGCCTGCGTCCGGTCCAGCGTCGTCCTATCCGGTACCTGTATGTCTGTCCGGAGTGTGGTCGGTGCACCCCTCGACGGGTTCGGGGCACCTGGTCCTGCCGCTGGTGCGCGCCGACGTTTGATCCGCGATTCGTGCTCCGCCTGGCCGCCCGTCTCGATAGTGACGAGGGTGACACCGCAACGTCCGATCCCTGCACTTCCTGACAAACCTGCGAGGAGGCCAGGTCGATCGGGAGAAAGCTGGTGGTCTGTCAACAGGCGTTCACGCGGTAGGGGCGAGGCCTGCCTCGCCTTTGTGGCCGGCAGCCGGACGACGGGTGCGCCGCCCCTACCAGGGACGGGTTCCAGCGAACGTGTCCTGACGATCCGCTAAAGTGATTCGGACACGCCGGATACCTCCGCCGAGCTGGGGTACAGTGTTTGTGGCGATGGTTGAATTTTTGATCGGTCGGAGGTCACGGGAGGGGTGGTGCGAGCGCTTGGTCTCCTTAGAAGAGGCATGAGGGATACGTACGAGCACTTCCTCCCGTTCTCGGCGGCCACGCTGGGATGGTGGGCCGTCATGGCATTGCCCGTCGCCCTCGCCGCCGTTCTGGGGTGGATCGGGTTTCTCCTTTTTCTCGCTGTGCCTGGCGCCACGGCCAGTTTGTTCGCCTTCACCGATCCGCGGCGAACAATCGACCGGCCGGGCATTGCCGAGTTAGCGTCCGCCTTCCGCAGGTCTCTTCGCCCAGGGCTTGCGGTCGCAGCGATTACGGTGCCAGTTATTGCGCTCCTTGGGTGGAATATCGCCTACTATGGCGACAGTCGTAGCCGGTTCAGTGTGCTTGTTCCGCTGTGGTCGGTCCTATTTCTCATGGCGGTGGCTGTCGCGCTCGCCGCCTTTGCGTTGACTGGCCTGTTCAATCTCGGGGCCATGGCGGCGGTCAAGCGAGCGTTCGTACTGACCGGCTCAGCGCCGCTCCGATCCTTCATGATTCTCGTCATCCTCGGGTTGATCACGGGCCTGGGCGCGTTGCTGGTGATCCCCCTGCTACTTGTTGTTCCGGCCATGATCACGGCGACGATGAACCGGTTTGTCCTCGACCGGCTTGGCATCGTTGTCGTGGACCCGTTGATGCCGACTGATGAGCGCCTACATGAGCAGCAGGCGAGGCGGGCGGCCAAGGTTTAAGGCTCCCCCTGGGGCTGGCCTGGCCTGCAAACCGCCCATGGTCTACCAGTGCCTGACGCGGACGAAGGGCGGAAAGTGCCGTGGCGGGACCC
>JAUJMG010000024.1:4262-14973 GCA_030446955.1 Thermomicrobiales bacterium | reverse complement strand
ATGGTCTACCAGTGCCTGACGCGGACGAAGGGCGGAAAGTGCCGTGGCGGGACCCAGATGTTGTCACCCGCACGGTCTGCTCATGTTCGCAGCGGTGCGCTCGGTAAATGCAGAGTGAGGATGTCGCAGGGAGGCTCATGTCGATCACGGACGCTGCCGACCGTCGGCGGCAACCCGCAGGCCAGCCCACAAAAACCAGCCGTTTCCCGCGAACCGACCGCCGGCGCCAACGTGTCTCCGATGTCCTTGCTCGGCGGCAGCCGGATCTGACGGTGGTGCTCGAGGACGTTCACGACCCGCACAATGCAAGCGCGGTACTTCGCAGTTGTGACGCTGTAGGGGTGGCGGCGGCACACCTCGTCTACCAGAATGAGACGCCCCCTGAACAAGTCTTTGCCCGGACGACCTCGGCGAGCACTGCCAAGTGGGTTGAGACGATCCGTCACGATTCGGTCGAAGCGTGCTACGCCGCCCTTCGGGAGGAGGGCTTCACCATCCTGGCCACCGCGGTAAGCGCAGAGAGCCGGAACCTGTATGACATCGATTTCTGCCTTCCCACGGCGCTCGTGTTCGGCAACGAGATGCGAGGGCTCACGGAAGAGGCGATCGCGAGGGCGGACGGCCGCATCGTCATCCCGATGATGGGCATGGTGCAAAGCTTGAACATCTCTGTGGCCTGCGCGGTTGTGCTGTATGAGGCCCTCCGGCAGCGACGCGCAGCGGGTCACTACGACACAGCGAAGCTCGACGCCCAAACTCACGAGCGTCTCACTGAGGAGTGGCTGCTTCGCTAAGCGTCTGGTGGTAAGTAGGGCGAGCGGTGCCGCGCCTTTCGGGGCGAGAAGTAACGACGCTCCACCGATCGCAGCGCTACGAGAACCAGCAGCGTGGCGGCCGTGCCGGCGAACGCGACCACGTAGAGCCCGGCACCGATCAATAGCCCGACGGAGGCCGTGACCCAGATCCCAGCTGCCGTGGTGAGCCCCCGAATCCGGCCGCCGCTGGTCAGGATGACTCCGCCTGCCAGGAAGCCAATTCCCTGGACGATGGTCGACCCGATGCGAGAAGGGTCATACATCGCTTGACCCGCCGCACGAACCTGGTCACCGAGCATGATCGAGGCGATCATGAAGAGAGCCGCCCCTTCACAGACTAAGGCATAGGTCCGGAGCCCGGCCGGCTTATCGCGCTGCTCGCGTTCCAAGCCAATGGCGGCCCCGGCTAGCAAGGCCAAACCAATGCGTCCGATTGCCTCTAGATCCGTCAGCGAGTCCATTCTTCTCAACCCAAGTGGCGACGCGCGACAACAACAATCCCCACTCCCGTTGTAGCAATCAACAACGGGAGTGGGGCCATGGTCGAGAACAGCTATTCTGAATCTGGGCGGCGTCCCGAATCGGAGTCCTTCGGCGGTGATTGTCTGTATGGATGCGGAATCTAGAACTGCAGGGTCGCGGTCTGCTCCTCACCACCGCGCCAGAAGCGCACGCTCACGGCATCACCTGCTTTGAGCGTCCCGACGAGTTGGTCCATCTCCGCGATGGTCCTGACGCGTTTACCGGCCAGCGCAGTGATGATGTCTGCCCGTCGTAGCCCGGCCCGCTCAGCAACGGTCTCCGGCCGAACCTCGCCAACGTAGACGCCCGTCTTGACGGCCGCTCCGCTCGCGGCTTCTGGGTGGCGCCGGAGATACTGCTCCGCGTCTGCGCCGAGCAGGCCAAGCGGGGGACGTTTTGGTCCTGACAGCTTATCTGCCAGGCGAGCCAGGCGAACCTGGTCAAACCCCAAGATGACCTCGTCGTCGGTCGCGATCACCGGGACGCCCTGCTGCCCGGAGCGGCGAATCATTTCCATCGCCGCCGTGTAGTCGTTCGCGACATCCTTTTCAACGAATGGGACGTTGTGAGAGCTAAGGAACTCCTTAGCGCGATCGCACCACGGTCAGGTGTGAGTCGTGTAGACAGTGACGGGTGCCGACATCACAGTAAAACCTCTCTCTCCTGTTCCATCGCCCGCCGGTCGTGCTTGGTCGCCGGCGTTGAGGGGACCAACATGGACTTCACCGATGATAACAGCCTCCGCGAAGGGCAACATCGGGGGGTCATGCTGAGCCTGACCGGCGAGGCCGCGTTCCTCCTCGTCGATGGTGAGACACCAGTGGAACCCCCCAGGGAGTCCTTTACCCGTTCTTGAACCGACGGTCCCGAGTGGCGTTCACTCATTCTTCCGCTGCCCCAGGGACGCAACGTTCTGGCCGCCTCCACTCAGGCATCTTGTCGGCTCATCCTGGACCTTGAGGACCCGGTCGAAGCGGGAGGGTTACCGCCGCCGGCGGGCCTTGCGGGCAGGCTGGGGGGGACGCTGTCGTTGACGCGGCTGCATCGCGACTGGTCCGCCCAATCCACCGCCCGGAGCCTGAAGGTCGAGCGGGAGATCAGCGGGAAGCTTTCCCTTCCGAGCCATCGCGCCGAACTGGCCCATCATGGCCTGCATCTGCTTGAACTGAGAGAGGAGCTGGTTGACGTCCGCTCGGTCGGAGCCACTGCCGAGGGCAATGCGGCGCTTTCGGCTGTTGCCAATCTTGTCTGGATGTCGCCGCTCGTAGGGAGTCATCGACTGGATGATGGCCTCGACGTGTTTGTAGTCGTCGTCGGAAATTTGCGCCTTCGCCTCGCGGAGCTGACTGCCGACACCTGGAATCATTTCCAAAAGCTGGCTCAAGGGACCCATCTTCTTGATTTTCTGGAGCTGCTCTAAGAAGTCCTCCAGATCGAACTGGCCCTTGAACATCCGATCCTGGAGCTTCTGGGCCTCCTTCTCGTCCGTCTGCTCCTGGGCCCGCTCAATCAAGGAGAGCACGTCTCCCATGCCGAGGATGCGGCCCGCCAGGCGCTCGGGGTAGAAGGGCTCCAGCGCGTCCAGCTTCTCACCCGTGCCGATGAACTTGATCGGCACTCCTGTCACCGCGCGGATGGAGAGCGCAGCTCCGCCCCGCGCGTCGCCGTCCATCTTGGTCAAGACCAGTCCGGTGACGCCGAGCCGGTCATGGAAGGCCTGGGCAACCCCGACCGCTTCCTGACCCGTCATGGCATCGGCGACCAGCAGGATCTCCGTCGGTCGAATCCGGTCCTGGATGTCGACCAACTCTTGCATCAAGCGTTCGTCGATCTGTAGCCGGCCCGCGGTATCGACGATCACCGGGTTGTGGCCGCGTTCGACGGCGAAACGGACGGCGTTGGCGGCAATCTCTACCGGGCTGCGTCCTGTGCCTTCCTCGTAGACAGGGATGTTGATCTGCTTGCCAAGCGATTGCAGCTGGTTGACAGCCGCAGGACGGTAAACATCTGCCGCAACCATGAGGGGGTTGCGGCCATCCTTACGGAGGTGGAGCGCGAGCTTCCCGGAGTGGGTCGTCTTGCCCGAGCCCTGCAGACCGACCATCAACAGAATCTGCGGCGGTCGGTCGGGAAGCCGCAGGGGCTCCCGCTCGCTGCCCAGGACCCTAATCAGTTCCTCGTTGACGATGCCGATCGCGGTCTGAGCGGGGGTCAGCGACCGCAACACGTCCTGGCCGACGGCTCGCTCCCGCACCGCGGTGACGAAGTCCTTGGTGACCTTGAAATTGACATCGGCCTCAAGCAGCGCTCGGCGGACTTCACGCATCGCGCCGTCGACGTCTTCTTCGGTCAGCCGGCCCTTCTTGGAAAGACGGCCAAATGTCTCGTTAAGGCGATCGGAGAGGGATTCAAACATTCGTTCATCCTTGGTGGTCGGTATGGCGGCATTGCAAGGAGACTTCCGGGACATTAACGCCAGGGAAGCTTACCGAATCGGTCCTCACCTCGGTCGCCCTCTTCCGTGTTCGAAGGGGGCGCGCGACAGAGGAACCCTCCAAGCTCCGCCCGTTCAACTGGGGCGTGGCGTCAGGTTGAAGCGGACGCTACTACAAGCCCTCGCCCACGCCGAAGAACAGCGAGTCGACATAGGTGTCGGGCCGAAACTCGGCCAGGTCTGTCGCCTTTTCACCCGTACCGACGTAGGAGATGGGCGTTCCCAACTCCTTCGCGACGGAGAAGGCGATGCCACCCTTCGCGGTCCCGTCCAGTTTGGCGATCATGATGTCCGTGATCTCGACGGACTTCGCGAACTCCTGTGCTTGGATCAGTCCGTTCTGTCCCGTGGTCGCATCGATGACGAGCAACACTTCCTGCGGGGCCGTCTCGACGTGGCGGCGCATGATCTTGCGCAGCTTCTCGAGTTCCGCCATCAGGTTGTACTTCGTGTGCAGCCGGCCCGCCGTGTCCACAATCAGGACATCGATGTTGCGGGCATGAGCGGCCTGCATCGCATCGAAGACGACGGCACCCGGGTCCGCGCCCTGCTGATGCGCAATGACCGGAGCTTTGAGGCGCTCCCCCCAGACAGAGAGTTGGTCGATGGCCGCAGCGCGAAACGTGTCACCGGCGGCAAGCATCACACTTCGACCGAATCGCTGGTGGTAGGCCGCGAGCTTGGCGATCGATGTCGTCTTGCCGACGCCATTGACACCGACCACCATGATGACGAAGGGAACGCCCCGCTGCAGGATCTTCACCTTCCGGTTGCGGGTCGCCATCTCTAGCAGCAGAATCATCTCCTGCCGCAAGATCTCCCGAGCATCGGCCGGATCCTTGATCCGGTCACGGTCCACCCGCTCCCGTAGCTCGGCTACCAGCTTTTGGCTCACGTCCCAGCCGACATCGGCCTGGATGAGCAGCATTTCCAGATCTTCATAGAGTTCCTCGTCGAGCGCTGAGCGATCGAAGAGGCGCGTGATTTCGAGGAAGACGCCGCGTCTGGTCTTCTCAAGACCTTGATCGAGTTGGACATCAGGCTCCGCGCGGCGGCGGAATAGTCGATTGAGGACCACGGGCTCTCCTCTCGTAAGCGGGGTGACGGGCAGGGAATGAATCACGGATCGTCGCGCCCGGCAAGAACATGGCGACCAGGGATAGCCGGGCTGAGATAGAAAGTATAACGTCCACGGCCCGATGGCCCTTCCATCCCCGGAGCCTGAGTACCGACGCCTGGTGGTAGGATCACCACCCAGGGCCGGGCCGAGATCGGCCGGTATCGGAGGACGGAAGGGATCTCGTCGGTGTCGCGCTCGGGGCTGGTTCTTGCCGTGTATCTGCCCGCGGCGCTGCTCGCGTTTGGCCAGGGTCTCCTGATCGCCACCCTCCCGCTCTACGCCGCCGACTTTGGTGTCTCCTACGGGTTAATCAGCCTGGCTGTGGCCGCCGCAGCGATCGGGACGCTGGTGACCGACGTGCCTGCCGGGGCGCTGCTCGGTCGGTTCGGGCTCCGCCGGACCATGATCCTTGGATGTGCGTTGGTTGCCGTTGGCACGTTTGGCCTAGCGTGGGGGCAGGTCTTCGGGGAGGTCGTGTTCTACCGGGTGCTGGCCGGGGTCGGAACGGCACTCTGGGGCCTGTCCCGGCATGCGTATATCGCAGAGGCGATTCCGCCAGCTTCCCGCGGGCGTGCCATCTCCGTGTTCGGTGGGATCAACCGGATTGGCGTTTTCGCGGGGCCAGCGGTGGGCGGCATCGTGGGAACCGCCTTTGGACTTCGGGCATCGTTCGCCCTCTCCGGGCTGCTCGCCATCGTCGCGCTGGTGCTCGCAATCCTCTTCGTCAAGCCTGCCCGGTCTCCGGTCAAAGCCCTCTCTCATCGCGCGAGGTGGTTGACCGTCGGGCGGCTCGTGCGAGCCAATGCCCGTGATCTCGGTGCGGCCTCGGTTGCCCAGACGTTTGCTCAGATGATCCGAGCCGGTCGCCAGTTCATCGTTCCGGTCTACGGAGCAACGGTCCTCGGGTTGGATGCGGCTGAGATCGGCTTCATCATCACCTTCGCGTCAGTGCTCGACATGCTGATGTTTGTGCCCGCCGGGATCGTGATGGATCGCTTCGGCCGCAAGGTCGCAGCCGTGCCGAGTTTCGCCGTCATGGCCCTGGGTGTCGCCCTGATCCCGCTCGCCTCCAGCTACCTAGGGCTGCTCGGGGCTGCCGCCGTGATCGGGTTCGGCAACGGGTTGGGCTCCGGCACCATGATGACCCTCGGGGCCGACCTGGCACCGCCCCGGGCCACCGGGGAGTTCCTCGGGTTGTGGCGGTTAGTCGGCGATGCAGGATCGGCGGGCGGCCCCTTGGTCGTCGGGGTGATGGCGGCGCGTTTCGGACTGACCGGGAGCGCTGCTGCCCTTTCCTTGATCGGTGTCGTCGCCACCCTGACACTGGCGCTGCTGGTGCGGGAAACCCGGCAGTCGCCATTGGAGCCCGCGACGTAAGCGAAACGGAGAAAGCATGGCACTCGCCTTCGCCTGCATTGCCCCACATGGATTTCCACTCATCCCCCTGATGAGTGATGATGCGGATGGCGCTCTTCAAACCCGAAAGGCCATGGAGGAATTGGGGCGCCGATGCGCAGCGGCCGGCGTTGACGTGCTCGTGCTGGCGGGACCGCATGGCGTCCGGGTCGCAGGCGCCGTCTGCCTCGCGGACGTCGCGCGGGGCGCTGGGACGCTCCGGTGGGCAGGCCGTCAAGTGGAGATGAACGTACCCGTGGACGCCGCGCTCACCGACGCGGTCGCGCAGCGAGCCGAGGGCATGGGCGTGCCGGTCGCCCGCGCCGCGTACGCGGGAAACCGCCGGGGCCAGGCCGTCATCCCCCTTGACTGGGGGGCAATCACTCCGCTCTGGTTCCTGGGACACCATCACGACATGGCCGGTCGCGGGGATGCGCTTGCAGACCTGCCCGAAGTGGATCCGGGGCCGCCGGTCGTGCTTATCACACCCGCACGGGATCTGCCGCGGGCCACCCTGGTGGCCTTCGGCCGCGCGGTTGCAGAGGCGGCGAACGCCGATCATCGGCGCGTCGCTCTCGTGGCATCGTGCGACTGGGCCCACACGCACCGCGAGGATGGCCCCTATGGGTACCACCCCGCTGCAGCGGAAGTTGACGCGATGGTGGTTGATGCCGTACGCGACAACGACCTGCAGCGACTGATGGATTTGGACGAGACGCTGGCCAACACGGCCGCCATCGACGGGTTGTGGCAGGCACTCATGCTGGTGGGCGCGCAGGAGGTGGTGCCCATGACTGGAGAACTGCTCTCCTACGAGGCTCCGACCTACTACGGCATGCTTGTCGCCGCCTATTCGCCGATGATGCCTGGGTAACCGACCGAGGACTCATGGTATTAGCGAGGGTGGCTGTTCCTCATCATTGGGGATGGGCACCGGCGCTGGACGCGGGTTTCCAACTGAGCACGGCGTGTTCGGAGCGGGCGGGAACCTGAAGGTCTTGCTCCGCCTCTCACTCGCGCAAGTGGGCAAGTCGAACACGCGGAGTTGGACGCACTTTTGGCCGGTGCTTCTTCGGGGTTGTTTGCCTACCCGGAATCGGCGCGGGATGGCGGTGGGCGATTCGGTGGGCTGAAGTGGGAGAGGGTGAGGGCGTGACCTATGGGCTGTCGATCAAGGAGATGGCGCCCGATGAGCGGCCGCGAGAAAAGCTGAAACTTCGTGGCCCGGCGGCCCTGACCAACGGCGACCTCATCGCGATCATCTTGAACACGGGGATCGTCGGGGAGACCGTGACCGCCGTTGCCCAGCGGTTGCTGGTTGAGCACGACGGCCTGCTCGGCTTATCTAAACTGGATGTCGCGGAACTGGCCGGGATTCGCGGGGTGGGTGAGGCGAAAGCGGCCCGTCTCAAGGCTGCCCTTGAACTTGCCTCCCGCGTGGCAGCCCTATCGCCGGAGCAACGGCCGCAGATCACGTCGCCGGACGATCTGGTGAACCTGGTCGGGGTCGAGATGGCGGCGCTGGACCAGGAGCAGCTTCGGGTGGTCCTGCTGGATACCAAGCACCGCGTCCTGGGCGTTCGAACGGTTTATCAGGGGACGGTGAACGAAGCACGCGTCCGCATCGCCGAGGTGTTTCGGGTAGCGATCCGCCACAATGCCATCGCGCTGGTCGCCGTGCAGAACCACCCGTCCGGAGACCCGACGCCATCGGCGGCGGATGTGGCCCTGACGGCTGAACTGGCACGAGCCGGCACGTTGCTCGATGTTGAGGTCCTCGATCACCTGATCATTGGGCAAGGACGACACGTTTCCCTGCGACGCCTTGGCTTAGGGTTCCCCGCGCCACGCTGATCGGCACCCGGGAGTGGCTGGTCGAGCGTCATGGGACCGTGCACGACGAGGGAGGTGTGAGATGGCTCGCGGATTCGGCGTAGCTGGTGCGTTGGACCGGACGATCGTTCGTCGCGTAGCGGAAGAGGCCGAGCGACTTGGGTACGACGCTTTTTGGGCCAACGACACGCCGGACGGAGATGGCCTCGCGGCGTTAGCCGAGGCGGCGGCGGTGACGACGAGCATCAGGCTCGGCGTCGGCGTGATCCCGCTTGATCGCCAGCCAGCCGCCAGCATCGCTGATCGAGTGGCCGAACTGGAACTTCCGGTCCAGCGACTCACACTCGGGGTGGGCTCAGGTCGTGCGAAACAGTCGCTTGACCTGGTTCACGAGTCCGTCCCTGAATTGCAATACCGAACCGGCGCAGCCGTGATCGTGGGCGGATTGGGGCCGAAGATGTGTGCGCTGGCGGGGAGGGTTGCGGACGGGATCCTGCTCAATTGGCTGACGCCAGACTTCGGCGCCCTCTCGGCCCAACTTGTCCGCCATGCTGCGGCGGAGGCGGGCCGGCCTTCCCCTCTCATCGCCGCGTATGTGCGAACGGCCCTCGGTGGGCCTGCTTCGCGACGCCTCAAGGCCGAAGCGGACCGATACGCATCCTATCCCTCATACGCCGCCCATTTCGCACGCATGGATGTGCCACCGATAGAGACCGGGGTGGTCGGGGAATCGCCAGTCGAGTTGCAGCAGGGAGTGGGCGCGTTCGAGGAGACCGTTGACGAGGCGGTGGTTCGAGCTGTCGTGGGTGATGAACGGTTGGACGACTACCTTGCCTTATTGGAGGCCACGGCACCTCGCTGAGGGCGGCCAGGCCTTCCGAAAGGCACGAAAATCACCATGCCCGGGAGGGGTCAGATGAGTCCGAGCGACTGGACGAGGGAATCGATTTCGCTGTCACAGCGGTCATGCAAATCGAGCTTCTCGTCCGAGGGCAGGAACGACGCGGCGATCGCGTTGAAGGTGAACCGACGGAGGTGGGCGGCCCCATAGCCGGCGTGCCGTCTGAGCAGGCGGAACTCGTCGGTGAGGGTGGTGCCGAACATTGGAGGGTCGTCCGAGTTCACCGTCAGCAGCACGCCAGCATCATCCAGGCGTCGGAATGGATACTCCGCGAGGTTTCGTACCACGCCGGTGCGGAGGTTGCTGGTCGGGCAAACCTCCAGCGGGATCCGGGTCTCGGCCAGATGGTCGATCAGCCTGGGATCATGGATGGCGCTAATCCCGTGGCCGATGCGTGCCGGCCTGAGATGCCGAAGCGTGGACCAGATCGAAGCCGGCCCGGTGGTCTCCCCCGCGTGCGCGACGACGTTGAGCCCGGCCTCACGAGCGCGGCGAAACGGCGCCGCGAAAAGTTCGGGTGGATAGCCGATTTCCCTCCCACCGAGTCCGAGGGCGACCACGCCGTCGGATGGGTCCAGCCGGGTGATCCAGTCCACCGTCTGCTCCACCGAGATCGGGCCGCTGTCGGCATCTCTAACTCCGTCGGCAATCCACCGCATGTCGACGCCCCAGGTATCCCGGACCGCCCGCCGCCCCTCGTTCATGCCTGCCAGCAGTTCCGTGAAGGTGATCCCCCTCTTGCGGGCGTGCGGCTCAGGGTTGAAATGCACCTCCAGGTAATGGATGTGCTGTGAGGCCGCGTCGGCACCGAGTTCGCACACCACGCGGGTGAAGTCCTCCGGCTGTCGCAGGCACTCGCAGGCCGCCACGTAGACGTCGATGAAGTGATCGAAGTCTCGAAAGCGGTAAAAGGCAGCAAGGCTGGCGTCGTCGCCCACCGGAAGGTCGATGTGGTGCTTTTGGGCAAGGTCCCGCAACGTCGCTGGGCGCACGGTGCCCTCAAGGTGGACATGAAGCTCGACCTTCGGCATCGCCTCAATGAACTGATCGAGGGCGTCACGGTTGGGCGACATAAGGGTTGATCGGCGGAACTTCTCTCCTCTCATTACCCGTTCTGGCCTGTCGTAGGACTGCGTCGTGATAGGCTGAATGAGAACGTACGGTGGGGACGGTAGAGCACGGCCATTCGCCTGCCCGTATGAGGTCGCTCGACGAGGAGCACGAGATGGTCTGGAGGTCCCGTTCGATGGCGGGTGGATCGCTCAGGCAGCAAGGGCCATCGACGCGACGGGCGGCTGACATGGTCGAGGCGGGTGGCTCGTTGCCAACTCACCGCTTCGCTTCTCGTGCGGAGGCCGTTCGCTGGGCGCAATTGGTGGTGGCCGACTGGGATAGTGTCTTTCTTGATACCGAGACGACCGGACTTGATGGAGCCGCCGAGGTGGTCGACATCGCGGTTGTCGCATCCGACGGACGGGTGCTTCTCGATACGCTGGTGCGGCCTCGACACCGCATTCCCGCCGCGGCGACACGCATCCACGGAATTCACGACGAGCACGTGGCGTCGGCTCCGACTTGGCCTGAGGTGGTCGACGACCTGGTTGCCATCCTGCATGGACGCCATGTGGTGG
>JAUJMG010000024.1:0-4162 GCA_030446955.1 Thermomicrobiales bacterium | reverse complement strand
TGGCCTGAGGTGGTCGACGACCTGGTTGCCATCCTGCATGGACGCCATGTGGTGGTCTACAACGCCTCCTTCGATCGCCGGATGGTGAACCAGTGCTGCGCTGCCCATGGCGTCCCCGTCGTGGGAACGGACTGGTCCTGCGCCATGCTCGCTTACGCGGCATTCCACGGGGAGTGGAACACGACGCGGTCCGGTCACCGGTGGCACAAACTGGAGTTGGCGGTGGGCCGGTTTGGCGGCCAGCCGGGTGGGCACCGGGCGCTCGGCGACGCTCTGGCATGCCGGACCGTCGTCGTTGGAATGGCGACCGGGGAGGATGACGGGCTGTAGCCCTCTCACAGGTATGGGTGTGGATACGGGCGTCCCCAGAGGCGTCCCCGCGTCACGGTATGGCGCGGCACGAGGCCGCGGGGGCCAGTTCGCGCCTGACCCATAGCATCGACAAACGTCGTCTCATCGTCTGCCAACGCGAAGACGGCGATATCACCAGGCGCGCCGACCTGAAGTGTGCCGAGGAGGGGTTCCCGGTTGATGATCGCCGCCGGTGCGGCAGTTGCCAGCCGGATGCCTTCCGCGAGCGGCATCCCAAGCAGTAAGAACTTGGAGATCGTGGTCGGTAGATCGTACGTGGGGCCGTTGACGCAGCCGGAGTGGAGATCACTGGAGATGAAATCGGGCGGGAAGCCTTGAGCCAGCGCTGCCTCGCCAACCCGGAAGTCGAAGCTGCCCATCCCGTGACCCACGTCAAAGAGAATGCCGGCAGACCGCGCCTGCCGGACCTCAGGGAGGAGGCTGCCATCCTCTGCCAGGATCCCCTTTCCCTGACCCGTGAAGCAGTGGGTGACGATGTCCCCGGGCCGAAGCAGGGCAAGAATCTCCGGGAGAGGCTCTGGCGCGTCACCGATGTGGACCATGACAGGGGAAGCGCTCATCTCTGCCGCCTCGATGGCACGGCGCAGGGGATCGAGGCCATTGGCCCCCACCATTTGGCGTCCCTGCCGCACCTTGATGCCCAGGCAGATATCGCGGTTCTCTCGCACCACCCGGGCCGCCTTATCCGGATCGGCGTAGTCGAGCTCCCTCATCTCGCCGACTTCCCAGCCGGTCAGACCGATGGTGCTGATGTGGACGAAGGCGTAGACCCGAGTCCGCACCTGGTTCACGATGAGTTTCCGAAAGCCCCCGAACGTATGCGCGCCGGCGTCGCCAGTGCTTACCACCGTAGTGACACCAGTTGTCGAAGCGATCTCGTCGATTGGCACGACAAGCGGGCACACGCCGACATAAACGTGGGCGTGCATATCGACAAGACCAGGGGTCACGAGCAATCCCGACACGTCGAGAACTTGGAGACCTTGATCGGCCGGTATCTCCGGTTCGATAGCCGCGACCCGCCCATCGGCAAGGGCCAGATCGCGCCGCTCCTCGATTCCCTGGCTGGGCTCCAGCAGGGTGCCCCCGGTCAGAACGAGGTCGTAAGGTGGACGTGCCACGGACGGTGACCCTCCTCTAGTCGATCGACGAACGCGCGTTTGGGCGAGCGGTGACGAGCACCATCAGCGCTGAAGGATTGTTCCGTTCACCCCGTCAAGAGACGCAGCGTTAGACATCCGCCGCATCGGGGTCGATGAGGCTGCCGTCCGGCCAAGCATGACCACCAGGATGGACACTGTCGCAGTACAGGATCAGGCCATCTCGGCGTGCCACCGCCACGGCTTTTCGCGTAGCTAGATTATGGCGGTGCTGGACCGGAAAGGTCTCAGGCATGGCCTGCCGGAAATGCGCGCAGAACGCACGCTCCACCTCATCTCCAAAACCCGCTCCCTGCCGTCGTTCGCCTCCTCCGCTCCGTTTGCGGCGGCGATCCGGCGGTCCGTCAGGGCTTGGTCCACGGACACGCCGTTCGTCCGTCGGTGGCGAAGGTCGTGGGCTCTCCATGTTTGCCGAGGCCGAGGCCGTCGGCTCAGCTTCAGCCGGACGCCTCAATTCCTGGGAAGGGTCTGACATCAACCACCTGCTCCAGCATCCCACAATGCGTCTCGTCCGGTAGTTCGGATTGCACCTTCGGAGCGGCTACCATGGCGCTCTATGGTACAATCCCGCGTCACGTCCGGACAGCACGGCCAGGGTCCACCTCCGGACGCTCCCCGGACACTTTCCCGATCCTGGATCGGAGCAAAGCCGCGTGCCAAAGCAGATTGGTATCGACCTCGGGACGGCGAACGTCCTCGTCTTTCTTCGCGGGCGCGGCATTGTGATCAACGAACCCTCCGTTGTTGCCATCTCCGCCAAGGACGGCAAGGTCAAGGCCGTGGGCCTTGAGGCCCGCAACATGCTGGGTCGGGAGCCCCGGGAAACCATCGAGGTCGTGCGTCCCATGCGGGATGGCGTGATCGCCGACTACGTGGTCACCCAGGAGATGCTCAAGTACTTCATCAATAAGAGTTGTGGCAGGTTCTCCTTGGTCCGGCCCGAGGTGATGATCTGCGTTCCCGCGGGCGTGACCGGCGTGGAGCGGCGAGCAGTGCGAGACGCAGCCTTGAATGCGGGCGCGCGGCGCGCCTTCCTCATCAGCGAACCGCTGGCGGCGGCGATCGGCGCTCGGGTGCCGGTGGCAGATCCGTCGGGCAATATGATCATCGACATCGGGGGCGGGACCACCGAGGTCGCGGTTATCTCGTTGAATGGGATTGTGGTCGCGCGCTCCTTGCGCGTAGGCGGCAACCGCTTCGATGAGGCGATCAGCAACCACGTGAAGCGCAAATACAACCTCCGGATCGGTGAGCGGACCGCCGAAGAGGTCAAGATCGCCATCGGAAGCGCCATGCCGATGGAAGAGGATGTGGTGATGGAAGTGCGTGGCCGAGACGAGGTCGCGGGCCTGCCACGCACGATCCAGATCCACGCCAACGAGGTCACTGACGCGATCACCGAGCCACTGGAGGCCATCATCGGTGCGGTCCGGGCCGTGCTCGAAGAAACGCCGCCCGAGCTCTCCTCGGACATCATCGACAAGGGCATGATCCTTACCGGTGGTGGGGCCATGCTGCGGCACCTTCCGGATCTGCTGATGGAGGTCACGGGCGTTCCCTGCTACGTGGCTGATGACCCGCTCTCCTGCGTCGCGGTGGGGACCGGGCTCGCGCTTGAGCACATGGATATCCTGAGAGACAGCCTGGAAGAGCCGTAATTCTCGCTCTCCTGGGGCTGCCAGCCCTCAAATCACGCCCGGTGTGCTCCTGGCCGCCTGACCTCAGGTGGAACGTTCACCCGGATCTTCTTCATGTGATATCACCCGACCGGTCATTGCTCGATCACTCATCGCCGGTACCGTTCATCCCTGGCGAGGTTCAGGCGCACGTCCCGACGTGGACGCCAAAGGTGCAAGTCCGGCCTGTGGTGTTCTCCAGACATGCTTCCCTTCGGGATGCAGGGTCTCATTCAATGGGATATAACAGCATGGCCGTCACGATATTCGTTCCCGCCCTGGCACGCCCCGCAGGAGAGGAAGCTATCGCACCTGATCGCTCGGTTGTGCTCCAACGTCCACTCGTTTCTCGTGGCGAAAGGCCGTTAGTGGCCACGCCCCGGTCTGCTTGGACCAAGATCCGTGGGATGCTGACCCTGGTTTTCGTAGCTGCTGTCTTTGCCGGATGTGGACCGCTTGGCGACGATGAGGAGCCGACGGTGCCAGCCGCGACCTCAGTCCCCAATGCCACAGCAGTCTCTTCCCCACGTGTTGTGTCGACTCCGCGCGTCGTGGCGTCTCCGACGGTGGCCGCCATCGCGAGTCCGCAAATCACCGCATCGTCACGGGAAGCGTCGCCGGCTGCCCGACTTGCCACGCCGCGATCTGGGACGCCCCCGCCCGCAGGTGTCGTCTCTCGGTCGACGCCCCGGGTTTCTACCCCGACGATCGTGCCCGCAGATGATGCCACGCCTGCAGGAGCAGTAGCGCCGCCGGTGGTGGAGGACTGCGACCCGCCAACGGATTTGCCCGAGGTGGTCGGTGAGGTGCAGCGCGAGGCCACGGAGACGGTCAACGTCCGGGCGGGGCCAGGACTCGATTGTGATCTAGTGACTCAGATCGAAGCGGGAACGGGCGTGACGGTCGAGAGCGGACCTGTCGAGGCAGATGATCGTCTCTGGGTGTTGGTGACGG
>JAUJMG010000190.1 GCA_030446955.1 Thermomicrobiales bacterium | reverse complement strand
AAGGTGTCGAACGACTTGCCGAGGAAGCTGTTGATGCCGGAGCGTCCCAGGCCACGGGCCGAAACGTCGTTGTAAACCACGTAGCCAAAGACGGCATCCATGGCGTTCGCTTCGCTGAGATCCTTCGCTTCCCGGCCGATGACCACCGCAATCTCGGCCTCGTGGTGAAAAATGTTGGCCTGGTGGGGAGGCAGAACCACGGTATCCCCAGGCCCCGAGATTCCTTCGGGAGACTTGAAGAAGAGGTCGAGAATTTGGATTGGCCGGTCCGTTCCCTCCCGATAGTTGCCGATCAGACAGACGATCTTGGAGGGTCTGGTGAGGGGAGAACGAAGTCTCACCTCTTCAAGGGGCTTGCCGCCGCCGGTGGCAGCTCTCCGCTCCAGTTCCGACTTGAGGTCGTCAAAGTGGGTGATCAGGTCGGGCAGCAGGTTCTCTGGTCCGAGTGGTTCGTACACCTGCAAGAGGTCAGTGCTATCGACGACCGTCTCGTCGTTTCCGACCACACCTATCCGGCCGTCATCGAACGCGGCGATGCGCATTGCGCCTCCTCCCTCTTGGCGGCTCCGCCTGCTCGGACAGCGTCCACTGTAAGATTCGCGACTCTTACATCGGACAAGGAGCGTGTCAAGCCTGTAGCCCCGGAACATCGAGGCAGGGCTCACGGGAGTGCTCGCGGGTGGGTCAGAGGGCAGGGTTCAGGATTCGGCGTCGTCGGAGGGGGCGCCCTGATCCAGCCAGGCGCGGAACTCTTCCGAGGCGAGGGCGAGGCGCCATTCGTCGAGGATGTCCATAGCCATGGCGCGGGTCGCGCCGGTGAGCGGTCCGGCCGTCAGGCACTGGTGGAGGAGCCAGGCTTCAAAGTCGTCCGGCTCGGGGTCGTCTACGGTGGCACGGCTCAGCAGGTTGCGCTTGATGCTCATGCCGATCGCGTCGGGGGTGGTGTTGCGCTTGCGCTTTTTGCGGCGCCCCTCTGATCCCTCCATCGCCGCCAGGAGCTGGCCGCAAATGCGGGCGGGACGAAGGGTGGCGGGGCTGGTCGTCGCCAGTGAGGTGTCACGATCACTCATAGGAGGTCCTTAGCCAGCCGAAGCATCGGCCGGATCGGTCAAGCGGAGGCCGAGGTCAAAGGCGGGCGCTGTGGGGCGGCCGAAGTCGCGGTCGATGGCCGCCAGATCTAGATCAACGCTGGCCAGATCCACGAGGGGGACCTCTTCCGGAGCCCAGGCGCGCAGCGTGGCCACGGACTTGACGTAACCCCGGCAGTTGTCGCAGGTTTCCACCTTGCGTGCCTCGCCCTCGGTCTCGGAGATCAGGGACCCGAGCTGTGTATGCTCGTCGGTGCCGCAGAAGGGACAGCGCAGGGCGACAAGCCCCCAATCAGTGCCGCAGCGCCCACAGCGGAGGCGGCGGGACCGCTCTAGTCCGCGGCTCTCGGCAACCGCGGGCCAGGCGCCGCAGACGGGGCAGCAGCCCCCGTTCCAGGCGGGAGGAACCAGCGGGGTCAGGACGCGAGCGCAGGCACGGAGGAGGGGCAGCGCCGCGAGTTGGGCGACTGCACCAAGGGCGTCCGAGTCCACCCCGACCTCTGCCGAGAGCGCCGCGAGGCGGGGCGCATCCTGGTTGATCGTGGCCTCCAAAAGGGCGACCGCGTCGAGCCGGTCACTTTCGGCTGCCGCGGCGAGTGCGGCGGTCTGGGGGCTCTCCTCCCTGCCGGCGGCAGCAAACAGGTGGCGAACCCAGGCGTCGGCTTGTCCCAGAGGCATGGACACCGTCGCGCCCATCAGCAGCGGAGCGATCGGCGACCGGTCCTTGGCAAGTGAGGGAACAGCTTCGGCCCAGGCCGGATCCTCGCCCGCGCGCAGCGTCTCGGCATAGAGGTTCAGCCAGGATCGCCACTCCGGGTGAGCCTGGGCGAGCCCGTCCAGCTGGCGCCGGGCGCCGCCTCCGGAGCGTGAGATGGTCGGCAAGCTGACGGTCACCGTTTGAGGCTCCTCTCTCGTGACCGGCGGGCAAGGTTCCGGGGCCGGTCTAGACCGGCCCCCGACGCATCCTAGCGGGCGCCGCAGCGCCTACTGGGTGACCGCGGTGTCGATGGGGGTGTCGTAATATATCCGACTGTCGCGCTCATCCTCGCCCTCCTCGGCACCGTGCATTTCGACCTCCTGGTCGCGGTTGCCGACATCGGCACCCGAACTGCGTCCAGTGCCAGGAGCCCGTGAGGCTTCAGGCCCGCAGGCCGTCAGTCCAATTGCCAGCGCCGCGAGCAGCGCGAGCAGGAGACGACGTCTGGCCCCGGGCATGCGAGCACTCGTCATCCATGCGTCCATTTCAGACCGCCTCCGAGGAGAGGACAACGACCGCCCGTAGCACGAAGGCGCCGATCAGGACCAGGGCTGCGGCGCTGGGAAGGCTCATCCGGCCGGCTAGGTGCGGTCGGAAATGGAGGGCGAGGGGAAGCAAAATTCCGATCAGCACCGTGCCAACCAGGAGCAGGACGCCCCAGCCGTTGCCCCAGACCTCCAGCGCCACGGAACCAAGCGAGATCACGAGGACGATCAGGGTCACCAGTTCCAACAGGGAGCTGTAGACGTCCATTTCGGCCAACCAGTGCACCGATCCCTGATGCCCCCATCGCCAACTCAGGAGGATGAGGACCGCCGCGGCTGCCGAGATGCTCGAAAGGAGAAAGAGCAGCCCGAGCAACGTGGTATCGGCCCAGAGCGGGCGGTTCGTGGCGGCGAGCAGGATGCCCGTGTAGCCAGCCACGAAGAGACCGAACAACCCGGCAAGCGCGGAGACGGCCTTCCCGACCACCCCTTCGCGCAGCAGCCGCAGCGACGCCGGCAGGTGACCGAGCTCTGCCAAGGTCCCGACGGCCGCGAGGAAGATGAAGAGGCCGAAGACTCCGACTCCCCAGGCGCCGAAGGAGATTGGCGACCAGTATTTGAACATCGGGCGGCCGGTCTCAGACTGGATGAACATGTGCCAGAAGCGCTCTGGCCTGTTGAGATCCCAGATCAACAGCGGGCCGCCGATCGCGATCAACGGCAAGGACACGACGTAGGCGAGCCGTGCAAGCGGGCGGTCCTGGGGCGCGCCGAACAGGTCGAGCATCGCACCGAGGAAGGCAGCGCCGCCGGCGATGCCGCCGACGAAGAAGTAGACCACGATGAGCCAGGTCCACTCGGGGGCGTGGGTGTAGAAGGTGTCGGAGGGCGGCGTTTGGGCTAGCACGAGTGAACCGATGCTGCCGATGCTAGTCACCGGTCACCTCCTCGTCACGCTGGCCCGTCCCGGCGCGCTCGGCGGCAAACTGGTCCATCCGCCGCTTGCGCAATCCAACAAGTCCAAGGACTCCCATAGCGACCGCGCCGGCGGTGGACATCAGCCCGCTGGTTGGCACGTTCCGCGAGGGGAGTTGCGGGCTGGCCGGCAGGCCGTAGACCTCTGGCTCATCAACCAGCAGGTAGAAGGAGTTGAGACCGCCGACAATCTTGTCGTCGGCGCCGTAGAGCTGGGCGCGGGTTTCGCCGAGGCTCTGGAGCTGTTCGAGGCGCTGCTGGGCACTCTGCTTCAGGTCATCGATGGCGCCGAACTGGATCGAGGCGGTCGGGCAGGCCTGAGCACAGGCAGGGGTGAGCCCGGCCTGCATTCGGTCGTAGCAGAGCGTGCATTTCATCGCCGTGTTGTTGGTCGGGTTGATCTCGATCACCCCGAACGGGCAGGCGCCGATGCAAGCCCGGCAGCCGTTACAGACATCCGACTGGATGACCACGGTGTCGAACTCGGTGCGGATGATTGCCCCGGTGGGGCAGACGTCCATGCAGCCGGCTTGGACGCAGTGCTTGCAGACGTCGCTCATCATCAGCCAGCGCCCCTGCCGGCCCTGGTTGGTGTTGTCGAACTGCTCGATGAACTTGACGTGGCGCCAGTGCTGACCGTCGAGGTGACGAGTGTTGTCGTAGCTGTCGCCGCTGAGTACGTTCACGCCGCCGTTGTACGAGGAGAGGCCGTTCCACTCCTTGCAGGCAACCTCACAGGCCTTGCAGCCGATGCAGACCGTAGTGTCGGTGTAGAACCCCATTGGCACCGCGTCGAACGGCACGGCCGCGGGGAACGCCGCCGTGTTCTCGGCCGGGGTCTCAAGTGCGGCCGGCGTGCCGATCATCGCTCCGACCGGGGTGCCGGGGGGCGGCGGGCTGCCGCCGGGCATCGGAGAACCGCCGAGAGCCGGCGTGCCTTCGACGATGATCGGCGTCCCGGCGGGAAACGACGTCTCCCCGGAAGGGGTGCTCGCGGCCGGGGTGGCGGGCGTGCCCTGGGCTGTCTGCGCCATCACGCCTTCTCCACGTTGCAGACGAAGGACTTGCCTTCGTGCATCGACACGTTCGGATCACCGATAAGCGAGGAGAGATCGTTCACGACCGCGCCGGTGACGAGGCCCTGGTAACCCCAGTGCCACGGAAGCCCGACGTGATGGATCGTCTTGTCTGCCACCATCAGCGGCTGCAGGCGAGGGGTGACCAGCGCCTTGGCCTGGATCTCGCCGCGCGGCGTGATGATCCGGATCATGTCCGTGTTGTTGATCTCCTTCTCCTCGGCCAGTTCTGGGCTGATCTCCGCGAACAGCTCGGGCTGCAACTCTGCCAGCCATGGCAGCCATCGGCTCATCACGCCTGAGAGGTGATGCTCGGTCAGGCGGTAGGTGCTCAGAACGTATGGGTAGGAAGGATCTTCGGGCGGCGCGATCTCGTTGCCCTCTCGCGCCCAGTTCTTGTAAACGGGGTTGTTTTGCTGCGAGTAGAGCGGATTCTTGACCGGCGTCTCGACCGGCTCATAGTGGGTCGGCAGGGGACCATCGACCAGGCCGGTGGGAGTGAAGAGCCAGCCCTTGCCGTCCGCCTTGAGAATGAACGGGTCAGTTCCGGAGTGGGCCGCCATGCCGATCCCGTTCGGGTCGGCCGGGGTGTCCGGGGCCTTGGCGGGTGGGAAGTCGGGCACGTCGTAGCCGACCCACTTGCCTTTCTCGTTCTTGGCGGGGTCGCCCTTGGTGGGGTCCCACCAGATCCACTTCTTGCGCTCGCTCCAAGGCTGCCCGTCCGGCCGGGCAGAGGCACGGTTGTAGATCACGCGGCGGTTGGACGGCCAGGAGTAGCCCCAGTTCAGATTGGCGCCGGGCAGCGGGTCCGGATCGGGTTCCCGGCTCGCGGCGAGCAACCTGCCCTCTTCAGGGTAGACGCCGCAGTAGATCCAAGAGGCGCAGGTGGTGGAGCCGTCGTCCTTGATATCGCCGATCGCCTTAAGGTGCTCACCGGTGGCCGTCTGGAACCCGTTGATCTCCCGCATCATCGCGTAAACGCTCGGCTCGTCCTTGATGCGGGAATCCGCAACCTCCTCCGGGTTGGGCTCGAAGTTCCAGACGAGGTTGAGGAAGCCCTGGTCGCGGGGGGCGGTGCTGCCCGCGTACATGGCCTTGAGGCGCTTGCCGAGGTGGTAGGTGAACCAGGGATCGGAGCGGCAGTCACCCGGGGGATCGACCGCCTTGTGGTGCCACTTCACCAGACGCTGGGTGTTGGTGTAAGAGCCGTCCATCTCCGCAACCTGAGCGGAGGGGAAGAGGAAGACTTCCGTCTGAATCTCTTCCATCTTGAGTTGGCCGTTCTTGACCTCTGGCGAGGTGCGCCAGAAGGCGGCCGTCTCGGTCTCGAAGTTGTCCTTGACGACCAGCCACTCCAGCTTGGCGAGCGCCTTCCGCTGGAACCCGGCGTTCTGGCCGCCGACGGCCGGGTTCTGGCCCATCGCGAACATGCCCTTGACGCGGCCCTCGCTCATGGCCAACATCATCGGCATGTGGGAGTGGTCACCCGCGATGCGTGGGTGCCAGGCGAAGCCGAAGTCGTTTTGCGGCGTGGCCGCGTCACCGTACATGGACTTGAGGTAGCTGACGAAGAACTTCGGCATGCCAGACCAGAAGCCCTTGGGCAGCGTCTCGGTCTGGAGGTATTCGGCGACGGAGTTGTGCTTCTTCAGAGCCGTCGGGTGCGGCATGTATCCGTGGATCGAGTGGTAGAGGGTGGGGATGTCGGTCGAGCCCTGGATCGTGGCGTGGCCGCGGAGGGCCATCACGCCGCCGCCTGGCCGGCCGATGTTGCCGAGCAAGAGTTGCAGGAGCGCTGCCGCGCCGATCATCTGGACACCAGTGGTGTGCTGCGTCCAGGCGACCGCGTAGCAGAAGGCGCTGGTGCGGTCCGGCCCAGAGTTCTGGAGGAGCGTCTCCGCGACCTGGACGAAGCGGTCCCGCGGGCAGCCGGTGACGCGCTCCACCATCTCCGGGGTGTAGCGGCTGTAGTGCTTCTTCAGGATCTGAAAGACGCAGCGGGGATCCTGCAGGCTCGGGTCGCGGTTCGGAGTCGGGCGGGGCATAGCCTGGATCAGCGGATCGTAAGGCGGACCAGGTGGGGCCGGAGCGGGCTCGGCACCGGGCTGGCCGCTTTCAACTGGCTGCTCGCCGGACTGACCGGTGTTGGCCGTGCGGCCCTGGTCGCCGACCGGGGCGGCCTCGTACTGCCAGGTCTTGTTGTCGTACTGGCCGACGAAGCCGTTGAGACCCCAGGCGCCTTCCTTGTACTCGCCAAGGCCGGAGAAGAGACCATCCAGATCTTCGGTGTCCTTGAACTCGGCGTTGATGATCGTCGCCGCGTTCGTGTAGTTGACCACGTACTCCTTGAAGAACGGCTCCGTGTTCCAGCGCTCGGAGTTGATGACGTGGTTAATCATCCCGCCCAGGAAGGCGATGTCCGATCCTGCCCGGACCGGAGCGTGGATGTCGGCCAGCGCCGAGGTGCGGGTGAACCGCGGGTCGACGTGGATAAGCTTGGCGCCCTGCAGCTTGGCCTGCGACACCCAGCGGAAGGCGACCGGATGGCACTCGGCCATGTTGGAGCCTTCGATGACGATGCAGTCCGAATGGATCAGGTTACCGGGATAGGTGGTCGCGGCGCCGCGCCCGAGTCGTGTCCCCAGACCGGGGACGCTCGAGCTGTGTCATATGCGGGCCTGATTCTCGATGGCGACGATCCCAAGGCCGCGCATCAACTTCTGGTGGATGTGGTTCCACTCGTTGTCCATCGTGGCGCCGCCGAGCGAGAAGATCCCCAGGGTGTGGTTGAGGATCTTGCCGTCGTCAGTCATCTCGACGAACGTCTCATCCCGCGTCTTCTTGGTGAGTTCGGCGACGCGGTCCATGGCCTCTTCGAGGCCCATCGGCGTCCACTCGGTGGCACCGGGGGCCCGGTGGAGGACCTGGGTGATCCGGTTGGGGTTGATGTGGAGCTGGTAGGTGGCGGCGCCCTTCGGACAGAGATTGCCGTGGTTGATCGGGGAGCGGACATCCCCCTCGATGTTGACGATCTTGCCGTCCACCGCGTGGATGATGGTGTCGCAGCCGACCGCGCAGTAGGGGCAGACGCTCGGGTAGGCTTTCGCCTCCTTGAT
>JAUJMG010000189.1 GCA_030446955.1 Thermomicrobiales bacterium | reverse complement strand
CCGAGGGGGCCGCACCGCGAACATGGGGTTGTGCCAGGGCGCTGGACGCTACTCCGCTTAAGGACTCCACTTCCACGCAGTGGGTCGCAGGTTCGGCTCCTCCATGGCTGATTTAAGAAAGTCTCGCGGGTAACGAGTCCAACGATCGGCCTTCCACGCACTCATCGCCAGGGCTGCTGCCTCGTGTGTCGCTTGGTGTCGCGCCGCAAAGAGCCACGAGGCGTGGGCCTCTCCCATGGTCGCCGGACGTCTCCCTCTGCGGGGCTCGGCCTGGTTCCCGCCCGAGAGGCGCTCAAGGACGGCGCTGGCCCAGTGTGTCGTGGTCCCACGCCCTCCTGGGCTCCGGACCGACCAGGGTCCAGGAGGGCCGTCAGGACCTCCGGCTGGAAGAACAACCTATTCTTCCCCGGGTTCCCGACGATGTAACGTCTTGGCGCGAGAAATCCTCATCAGTCCCTCGCTCTGACCCCTTCTAAGGCACTCTCGGCGTCTCGGTGAGCCAGACAGGTGCAACCTCGGATCCAGGGTGGTACCCAAGCTCCCGAGAGATCGCCGCTGTCACCTCGCGCACGAGATCAATCGACCGCCCCAGTTCGGCTTCAGATAGGCGGACAGCCGGCGCAGCGACGCCAACGGCTCCGGCGATCTGACCGTCGTCGGCGAAGATCGGCGCGCTGATACCCACAGCATCCTCGTCGAGGTCACGATCACCGACGTGGTAGCCGACACGACGAATCTCACCTAGGATGTCACGGAGACGTTCCGGGTCGGTGACGGTGAAGTCGGTGTAGCGCTTGAAATCGGTCAACGCGAGGATCCGCTCCCGCTCCGCCTCGGGGAGGTAGGCAAGGATCACCTTTGGTGACGTCCCAGCATGCCACGGCATGCGGGCGCCCAGTTGGGCGAAGACACGCATCGCCCTTCGGCTCTGAACCACCGCGGTGCAGATCGGACCGAGCGAGTCGGGGACGAAGAGGGCAGCCATCTCCTCGGTCACGTCGGCCAGACGCCGCAGGTGGGGCAGGGCGATTTCCCGCAGGTCCATCCGGTGACGGACGATCATGCCGAGGTGGAAGAGGCGGACGCCGAGGCGGTAGCGCTTCGTTTCGTCGTCGCGCTCCAGGTAACCTCCGGATTCGAGGGTCGACACAATGCGCAGCACCTGGGCCTTCGACATGCCGAGGTGCTCGCTGAGATCAGTCAGGCGCAGTTCGGGTGTCTGGAAGGTGAAGCAGTCGAGCACCTTCATGACCCGATCGACGCCTTCGAGGAAGTAGGCCGCCGTGGCGTTCCCACGCGGCGCCGGCCTGACCATCGACTCCGTCTCCCATACCGGTCAGCGCTCCCGACACTCCAACGGTCGCTGACCCATCATCTTCGATTTCTTGACAGCCCGATCCACGGCCCCATATGATGTTACTTCCAACGGTACCAGGTTTCTCCCAGCGAAACGACCATCTCATCGGTCGCTTGTTCGATGATCCGCACGCCAATGGCGTTGGCGCCGCATCCAAGGCAGGAAACGCGCGTCATTGCCATTGAGTAAGGAGGTCGGGATCCGCTCCAAGCTCCACGGCCGGCGTTCGCTTTGGTAGCCACCGCACCAGCACAAGGAGGCAGACATGTCCGTTGAACACGACCACGCGCTCACGCACCTCATCGAGCAGTTCACCTCCGGCGACATCTCTCGGCGCGAGTTGATTCGTCGGGTCGCGGCACTGGGAGGAGCGCTGGCCTTCGCGGGGTCGGTTGGTGTGATGGCCCCGAGTGGGGCGAGCGCGGCGCAGCAGGACCCTCGCCGGGTGCGCAAACTCTCGCTCGCGGTGCAGCCGCAAGCGAACGTGCCGGAGGAGTTCGAGGGGATCCAACTCGCCGCGGGTCAGCTCAAGCAGATCGGCCTCGACCTGGAGATCCAGGTGATGCCGTGGGAGCAGATGAGCGACCTCGTCTGGTTCAACCGCCAGCAGTGGGACATGACCGCCTGGCAGATGGTCGGCCGGCCCGAGCGGCTCGATCCGGACGAGTTCGTCTACAACCTCTTCCACTCCAGCACGATCGAGAAGGGCTACAACTTCGTCGGGTACAACAACCCTGAGTACGACAAGCTAGCTGAGGCGCAGCGGGTCGAGATGGACCGCGAGAAGCGCAAGGAGCTCCTCTACCAGCTCCAGGAGATCATCGCCAACGACCAGCCCTACATCTTCTTCGTCTACCCGCACGAAAACTTCGCCTACAGCAGCGCGGTCTGGGACCCGAACTCGATCGTTGAGGCCAAGGGCATCGGGATCAAGAACTTCTGGACCTTCATCCGGGCCACGCCGCTCGGTGAGCAGAAGGACATGATCCTCAACACCCAAGCCGTGGTGCAGGCAATCAACCCGCTCTACATCTCCGGAGCCACCGACTCCTGGATCACCGAGCTGGTCTGGGATCGCCTGATGCGCATCAACCCCGAGGGCTTCCCGGAGCCTTTCGCGGCCGAGAAGGTCGAGTGGCGGGACGACACGACCGTCCTCGTCACGCTGCGTCCCGGGATGACCTGGCACGACGGGCAGCCGGTGACGGTGGACGACGTCGTCTTCAGCTTCCAGGCGCCGGCCGGCGAAATGTCGCCGATGTACAAGCCGTTCGTCGCCCCCATCGCCTCCGTGACCCCGGTCGGCGACAACCAGGTCGAGTTCAAGCTGAAGGCACCCTTCGCGGCCTTCGAGACCGCCGGCCTGGCGAAGGTGAACCTGATCCCGCGGCACGTCTGGGAGCCGGTCTTCGCCGATCTTGAGGCACAGGGGATTAACGCCGAGGAGTATCAGGAAGAGACGCCAATCGGCTCCGGTCCGTTCAAGTTCGTGAACTGGGCGCGGTCGCAGGAGATTATCCTGGAAGCCAACCCGGCCCACTTCCAGGCACCGAAGATGACCCGGTGGATCCTGCGCGACATGCCGAACGTCTCGGCGGCGCTCGGCGGCCTCACGAGCGGTGAAATCAACTTCCTGTCCGAGTACACGGGCGACCCTGAGCTGCTCAAGCAGACCGTCGACACGACTCAGGGCTTGACGATGGTCTCCACCATCGTCGTCGGCTTCCGGTTCCTTGCACCCAACGAGCGGCGCCCGCCATTCGACGACGCGGCGCTGCGCCGGGCGATGGCGACGGCAATCGGCAAGGACCAGATCCAGACCAACATCTACAAGAGCTACGCCACGCTGGCCGACTCGCATGTCTCGAAGGCCCTCGAGTTCTGGCACGCCCCTGACCTGCCGGACTACGCGAGCTCGAACATCGAGGCTGCGCGACAGATTCTGCAGGAGGCCGGCTACTCGTGGGATGGCGAAGGCTTCCTGCTCTACCCTGAAGGGAAGACGGAGACCCTCCAGACCGGCGGCGCGTAGCAGCGGTTGGGCTGATCGAGAAGGTGCTCTCACGCGGGAGGGCGGGCCGACCGGCCGCCCTCCCGCCCGTTACGGGCTCGGTGCCGAGCCAACGTCCATCGGTTGCGGCTCGCGGCCGTCCCTACACGAGACCAACGGGGATTGGGATCTAACCGGAGGAGCTCATGCTACGGGCACGACTGATCTACCTGCTGGGCCGCCTCGCCCAGATGGTCGGGGTGCTCTGGGTCATTGTCACCATTCTCTTTCTGATCTTCCGGCTGATGCCCGGGAACCCGCTCACCGCCTACATCGACCCCACCTTTACGGCGGAGCAGGAGGAGGCGGTCAAGCGCCAGTTCGGGCTTGATAAGCCCCTCTACACCCAGTACGCGCTCTACCTTAAGAACGTCGCCACGGGCAACCTGGGCAGGTCCTTCTTTCAGAAGGAGCCAGTCTTGGATGTGCTGATGGACGTCTTTCCGAACACGCTGCTGCTGACGGTGACCTCGCTTGTGGCCGCGTACGCCTTCGGAGTCGTCGGTGGCGCCTTCCTCGCCTGGCGCCGCGGGACGAAGGTCGAAGGAGCCGGCATTTTGCTGGCACTGATGACGCGGGCCGCGCCCGAGTTCTTCCTTGGCATGCTGGTCTTGTCGTTCTTTTCCTTTGACCTCGGCTGGTTCCCGTCATCCGGCGTCAGCGATCCGGGTGTCATCTACGACTCCATCGTCGAGCAGTTGCTCTCGGCCGACTTCTGGCACCACCTCGCGCTGCCGGCGTTGACGATGGCGATCTACCTCCAGGGGCTTCCACTCCTGCTGATGCGAAGCAACATGCTTGAGGTTCTGGACGAGGATTTCGTGACGATGGCCCGGATGAAGGGCTTGCCGGAGTGGCGGATCATGCTGGCCCACGCCGCCCGCAATGCGCTGCTGCCGATCGTGACGGCCCTGACTGTGGGAATCGGCTATGCCGTCGGCGGCAACGTCGTCGTGGAGAACGTCTTCTCCTGGCCGGGCATCGGCCGAGTGCTGGTCCGCGCGGTTCAGGCAAAGGACTATCCGCTCGCTCAGGGTGCCTTCCTGCTGATCGCGGTCGTCATCGTGTCGATGAACTTCCTGGCCGACGTGTTCTACAGCGCGCTGGATCCGCGGGTTTCGGCGACGAAGCAGGAGGTCGGGTGATGGTCGACGTCACGCGCGGGGCCGAGGTCACCGTCGCGCCGGTTGCGGCACCGCCCCGAGCCAGCCGGCTTTTGCGCCCGCTGGCCCCCACGATCGACATTCTGAAGCGGGACAGATTCGCGCTGGCCGGCGTCGTCATCTACGCCGTGCTGATCCTCGTCGCGATCTTCGCCCCCCTGATTGCCCCCCACGACCCCCAGGTGGTCATGGAGCGGGACGGACTCTGGCTCACCAACCAGAAGCCCAGCAGCGCCTTCCTGCTCGGGACGACCAACGTCGGGCGGGACATCTTCTCCCAGCTCGTCTACGGCGCCCGGCCCGCCCTGCTCGTAGGCTTCTCCGCGGCGTTTATCGTGGCGTTCGTCGGGACCGTCGTCGGCTTGGTCGCGGGGTATTTCGGCGGGTGGATCGACAACCTGCTGATGCGCTTGACGGACGTTGCCTTCGGCATCCCGTTCCTTCCCTTCGTGATCGTGCTCGTGGCTTTCCTCGGCCCCAGCATCTGGAACGTCGTCCTCTCGATGGGGCTCCTGCTCTGGCGTGACACGGCGCGCATCATCCGCAGTCAGGTCCTGACGGTGCGCGAGCGGGCCTTCGTGCAAGCTGCCCACATCTCCGGGGCCAGCTCCTGGCGCACGATGTTCCTCTACATCGCCCCAAACATCTTGGCGCTCTCGTTCCTGTACGGGACCCTGGCGATTGGGTGGGCCATTCTGACCGAGGCTTCCGTCAGCTTCCTTGGGTTCGGTGACCCGACCGTGGTCAGTTGGGGTTTCATGCTCCAGGATGCCTACGTCAGCCAGGCGCTGGCGCGCGGTGCCTACTACTGGTTCGTGCCGCCCGGCGTCTGCATCATGCTAGCGGTCATGGGCGGGTTCTTCATCGGGCGGGGGTACGAGGAACTCCTCTTCCCCCGGCTCCGGGAGCGTTAGCACATGCCTCTGCTCGACATCCGGGACCTCACGATCCATTACGCCACCCGCCGGGGGGTGATGCAGGCAGTCGACGGGGTGTCGTTCACCCTCGAGGCCGGGCAACACCTTGGTCTCATCGGTGAGAGCGGCTGCGGCAAGACGACCACCGGACGCGCCCTGCTCCGGGTGCTACCGCGCAACGGTCGGATCGCTGGCGGCGAGATCCGATTCAAGGACCGGGACCTCGTCCGAATGCGGGAGGCGGAGGTGCGCCGCCTCCGCTGGCGCGAGATCAGCATGGTCCCGCAGTCCTCGATGGACGCGCTCGATCCGGTCTACCGCGTCGGGGACCAACTGACAGAAGTGCTGACCGCGCGGGGAGGCATGGCCCGAAGGGCTGCCCGTGAGCGGGCAGCCGAGCTCTTTGCCCTGGTGGGGCTGTCGAAGGATCGGCTGGACAACTACCCGCATGAGTTCTCCGGCGGCATGCGCCAGCGGGCCGTGATCGCGATGGCACTCGCGCTCGACCCGGATCTCGTCGTCGCCGATGAGCCGGTGACGGCGCTAGACGTCATCGTCCAGAACCAGGTCCTCAGGACCTTCCGGGAGCTGCAGGAACGGCTCCACCTCTCAGTCATCATGATCACGCACGACATCTCCGTCGTCGCGGAGACGTGCGACCAGGTCGCGGTCATGTACGCCGGCCAGATCGTCGAGCGGGCATCCGTCGAACGCTTCTTCCGCGAGCCGTACCACCCCTACACCCTTGGGTTGCAGAATGCCTACCCGAACCTCGCGAACCCAAACCAAGAGCTGATCTCGATCGAGGGCTACCCACCGGATCTGGTCGAGCCGCCGACCGGCTGCCGATTCAGTAGCCGGTGCCCATTCGCGATGGAGTGCTGCTTTCACGAGGCACCGCCGCTGGTCGAAGTGGCGCCAGGGCACCAGGCGGCGTGCCACCGCTGGCAGGAAGTCGATCTTTTGCGTTCCCTGGCGAAGGAGGCCAAGACGTGGCAGACGCAGGCGTGACGGCGGACGCCCAGAGACCGTTGATCGAGGTGCAGGACCTCGTCAAGCACTTCCCCGTCGGGCGTGGCCTGCTAGCGGGCCTGGCCGGCGGGAAGGACGCCGTCAGGGCTGTCAACGGAGTCTCCTTCCAGGTCCGGCGCGGGGAGATCCTTGGGATCGCAGGGGAGAGCGGCTGCGGCAAGACCACCACCGCGAAGATGCTGCTGAAACTGTTCGAGCCGACGAGCGGGAGCATCCGCATTGACGGCCAAGATCTCTCCACCCTCCGCGGTGCCGAGCTCAAGGCGTTCCGACGGCGAGCGCAACTGATGTTCCAGAATCCCTACGAGTCGTTCAGCCCGCGGTTCACGATCCTGCGCTCAGTCTCCGAGCCGCTCATCATCCACGGGATTGGCAATGCCGCGGAGCGGGTGGAACGAGTGCGCCAGGCGCTGGCCGACGTGCACCTGCGCCCCGCCGAAGCCTTCTTCAACAAGTATCCGCATCAGCTCTCGGGTGGCCAGCTCCAGCGCGTGGTGCTGGCCCGGGCGTTGGTTTTGGAGCCGGACTTCCTCGTCGCCGACGAGCCCGTGTCGATGCTCGACGTCTCCGTCCGCGCCGGGATCCTCAACACCATGAAAGAGTTGAGCCGGAAGCGGAACCTGACCACGATCTACATCTCCCACGACCTCTCCCTTATCCAGTACCTGTGCGACACGACGGCGATCATGTATCTGGGTCGCATCGCGGAGATGGGACCAACGGCTCGGGTGATCCGCGATCCCCAGCACCCCTACACCCAGGCGCTCGTTTCGGCGATTCCGATCCCGGAACCGGGTCGCCCGCCGGCCACGATCCCGATCCGCGGCGGTATTCCGAGCGCCATTGAGCTTCCCTCCGGCTGTCCGTTCCACACCCGCTGCCCCTACGTCATGGATGTCTGCCCGACCGTGATGCCGCCGCCCGTCTCGGTTGGAGGCAGCATCGTGCGCTGCTACCTCCACGGGGGACGGGAGGAGGC
>JAUJMG010000188.1 GCA_030446955.1 Thermomicrobiales bacterium | reverse complement strand
GCGCGATTTGCCCCTGCGCGAGAGCTGGCCGTGCTCCCGAAAGGGCCAGAACGAATGTCATCGCGAGAACAAGGCTGGTGACCAGCCATCTGCTCGCGGATCGTATCGGTTTCATGAAAACCTCCGCTCCTTTCTCTCTCCCTGAGGCGCGGCCTCGCCGTACCTCGAAACGACACCCGGTAGACCGGGCGGTGGGGCCACCTCCCAGCCCCGTACCAGCGACCCTCCACAAGCGGAGGATCGTCTGCAACCAACGGTACAGGGCGAGCGTGAACGTGCCGGTGAGCGGCGGTGAACAGGTTGGTGACGGATCATAAACAGAGGTGAACGACCGGCACGATGCTCTTGGCGCCAGCGGCCGGACGGACCGGCTGGCAGTCAGTCGCCGAGCTGGGGTGGGGATGAGCCAGGCGCGTCTCCTCTCGAAAAACGCGGCACTACCGGCTCGCTACCCCCGAGCCACCGGCCCACCAGCCGCCAGCCAATCGCCGCCAGGATGCCGCCGGCCAGCAAATCGAGGAGGTAGTGTTCGCCCAGGTAGACCAGCGCCAGCCCCATCAGGCCGGTGTAGACGATGACCAAGCTCGCCATGACCCGGCCCGCCCGGAAGGCGGGCCCCACCAGCAGCGCCGTCGCCGCGAAGTGGATCGACGGCATCGCCGCGATCGGGTTCGGTTCCAGCCGCACCTGGCCCAGCCGAGTGACGGGTTTCGCGTCGTCGCTGAAGAGCCGGAACGGCAGGTCTAGCTGGCGGAGCACCGCTTCGGTGACTCGCAGCATCTCCGTGAAGTGCCCGCTGGGGACTACCTCGGTGACCAGCCAGGGAGGGCTTGTTGGCAGGGCAAAGAACGCTACAAGAGCCAGGCTGAAGAGAACCAGTGTCGCGAGGACGTAGTGCCAGAAGAGCCGACGGTGCCACCAGAGGAGCAGCGCGGCCGCGAGGTGGGGAACGACGAAGAACGACAGATAGACCGCCGTCCAGCCGTAGTCGTACCAGGACAGGGGAGGCGGGCCGTCGAGCCGCTCTTGAAGGATTGCCGATGGGAGACGCCCTCCAAAGAGCCACGCCTCTAGCCGCCCCACCAAGCCGAGGCCCCACGTGGCTCAGAGCGTGTCGTCGGCCCAGGCCCGCAGCAAGTTGAAGACCAGCCAGAGGCCAACGTGGGCGGCGACCGGCTTGACGAGCCAGGCCAGGCCGGGGAGCAGGGCCAGAACGGCGGTGAGGGTGGCGGCACCAGCCACGATCGGGCGCCACTCTCCGTTGGTGGCGGCGTCGAGGGCAAGGGCCAGAGCGAGGGAGGATGCCACGACCAGCAGGCGCTCGCCGCGCGAGCGGGGGTGCCACGGCTGCAGCAGCAAGCGGTGGGCGGCCGTGCGGTTGGGCATCACGCCCATCTGGCCGGCCTCAGCGGACAGGGTTAGGGCGAATGCCCGACGCCGGGGCTGCCGTGACGGGTGGGCTAGCCTGAGGTGCTGGGTCCGGCGGTGCGTCCGTCACGAGCAGGCGGTCCGTCACCGGCCGATCCGCGGCGCCGCACTCGGGACAGGAGATCACATAGACCCCTGACGGTAGGATCACGTTCAGCGGCTCCGTTTCGCCGGGTCCCACCTCGGACTCCAGGACTTCGACGATACCCTGCCCACGGATGACGAGGTGGTAATCCTGGTCGAGGCTGCCGTTGAAGATGATGAAGTGCGTCGGCCCCGCCGGGATCTCGGGTTGCACCACGATCTCACCCGGCCGTAACTCAATCGGTACCGTCGTCACGAAGGCGACATTCTTGTTGAGGTTAAGGCGGACGTAGACATCGCCGTCCTCATCGTCGAGGAGGACAGTTCCGGCGTAGCCCGAATCGTCAATTGGGTGCAGGTTCACGATGATCTGGTCCAGGGCCAGGCTGCCCTCCACCTCGCCGCAGGCAACCAGGGTGTCGAGGTCCCCTGCCCGTCCGTAGACAAGGACCGCGTGCGGCGTGGCAATGATCTCCCCGAGCTCCGCGTCGATGGTGGTGATCAACGTGATGGTTGGAAGATCCTTGATCAGAGCCGGGGGCGGCACCATCTCACGCTCAGGCAACTCGTCCCGCACTTCGTCCTCGAAGTCCTCTACGACCTCCTCCACCAATTCCGGGGGCGGCTCAGCGATCCCGAGGGAGAACGCGGGTTGCGGGGATGGGTCCTCGCATGTCCCCGCGTGGATCGCGGTTGGATAGGTCAACCAGTCGTCTACCGTCGGGTCGAGTTCCTCCTGGGCTCCGGCCGCTAGCGCGAGCGACGGCAACAGTGCCAGGACGATCGCCGCGGCGCTGAGGATCCTGCCCCAGCTTGCTCTGCCATCCATGCCTAAACATCTCCATATGGCCGAGGGCAGCAGATGGTCTGCCATCGTGCTCCTATGCCCTGTTCCTCGATAACCCGGGACGACCTCTTCCATGTCCACGTCGAAGCGAATGACCTCCTGAATGGCCAAGGTCGCTAGCTTTGCAGCCGCTTTCCGTGTACCCCATTACCGGCTCGTGATCACCCCGGTTCCAAGATCCGAACCCCACTTTAGGGGACAGGTGTGAATCTGCCGGTAAGCATCGGTGAACGTCAGTGAACGGGAGCACCCCCTCCCGGCACCGGGGGGCCAGCTCCGTTTTCGGCCACAACGCGGCGAGCTCGATATGGAGAATGTGCATCCGCGACCCCGGTTCTAGAAAGGGACACGCTCACAACATCGCCGACCCCGCCGGACTGGTGGCCCCGCTGGTCGGAACGCTGCTGATCCATCCAGACGGCTTCGTGGCGCCGGACGGTTGGCTGCAGTCGCGCGGGTGTCGAACTTCCTGGTCCAGGTAGGCAGGTCACGACGAAGACGTGGGGAGCGTGGCTCCGAGCAGGGCCGATACCAGGTAGGATGAGTCACCTTTTACCGTGCCAGCGTTTCGCGGGCCGCTGGCTCCAGCTCGCCACTGTCCAGCTCATACGATGGTGGCAATCGTGCGTCGCTGGTAGACCGTCGGCAAGCGAAACGCCGCATGTCATGGGCGCTGCGTGCAGAGCGGGCGCCGAAAGGGCCTCGTGGCGCAGGCATAGACAGGCATAGATGGAGCGACGAGCCGGATCCCTGAGCGACGGCCCAGGCCAGGGCCAGAACGAGAGTGAGGGCCAGGGCCACGAGGGGCGTGTGCAGGGATCGTGGAAGGACGAGCTCCACGATTTCCTCCGTGCGTTCAGCGGCGCCTTTGTTTTCGCCACGCCGCTGCTGTACACGATGGAGATGTGGTGGATCGGGACCTACGCGGATCTCTGGAAGCTGCTGGTCTTCCTCGGCGCCGCCTTCAACGTGGGCCTGGGCCTGGCCCACTCTGGAGGGACCGGCTTCAAACGAAGGAAGGACCTGTTCGGCGCGCTTGAGCAGGCCGTGGATGTCGTCGTCGTTGGTCTCGTCGGGGCGGTGGTCGTGCTGCTGGTCCTCAACCGCATCGACCTAGCCGGCCCGCTCGACAGCATTCTCGGCCAGGTGATCATCCAGGCAGTCCCGCTCAGCATTGGTGCCTCGGTCGCCAACGCGATCTTTGGGGCAGGCGGTCAGCGGAGCCGCGAGAGCGGGAAGAGTGGAGGAGTCCAGGGTGGGCCGGGCCGGGCGTTCTTCCGGGATATCGGGGCCACGGTCATCGGGGGCCTCTTCATCGGGTTTACGGTCGCCCCCACCGCCGAGATCCCCCTGCTCGCCGCGGAAATGGATTACGCCCACGAGATGGGGTTGATCGGCCTGTCGTTGCTGCTGAGCTACACGATCGTCTTCGTGAGCGGGTTCGGCTCCGGGCAGGGCCAACAGGCAGGGCTCTTCCAGCGCCCGCTCACCGAGACAGCCCTGACATACGTCGTCTCGCTGCTCGTCGCGCTAGGGGCACTCTATCTGTTCGACCGGATCGAGCCCGGGGACCCGCTGCCGCACGTCGTCTCGATGGTCCTGGTGCTCGGCTTCCCGACGACGGTCGGCGGCGCCGCCGGAAGGTTGGTGGTGTGATGCCGGGCAACGGCAGTGACGCCGCCCGGAAGGGCCAGGGCAACAGTCAGCAACAAGGGGAGTCAGGCCGGGACGACCGCTCTGTCGCCGAGTGGATCACCTTCGCGATCAGCGCCGCGCTCATCCTCGGCGTCGCTGGACTCGTCAGCTACCTGTACGTCTCCGGGGGCAATCGCCCGCCCATTATCGAGACGGAGACCCTGGTCGACGAACTACGGCGGGCGAACGATGAGTACTACCTGCCAATTGCGATCACCAACGTAGGGGACGGGACCGCGGAGCAGGTGCAGGTCCAGGTCCGCTTGGCCACCAGCGCCGGGGAGCCGGAGACAGCGGGGTTCACGATCCAGTTCCTGGCCGGCGGCGAGACCGTGCAGGGGACGGCAGTCTTCTCCGCGAACCCCCTGGCGGGCGACCTCGCGGTCGACGTCGTCAGCTTCCAACGCCCCTGACGGCCCCGCGGCCGGACATCGGGTCTCGGCGCGTCGATGTTTGGACAGGGATGCCGATGTTAGGAACGATTTAGGAGAGGTTACGACGCCGGCGTGGATGAGGCCCCAACGGGGTTAGGGGCGAGCCCCTGAGCGACGAAGAGCCGGATTGTCGTGGTGCCGTCCGCATTCGCGCGCAGCCAGGCGATGCCGGTGGTGGCGGCCCCTTCGGTGGGCTGCGCCTGTAGGCCGAAGACGAGATCGTCACCGGTGCGAACGCCCCCGACGTTGCCACAGGTGAGAACAATGTCGATGTCCTCCTCTTCATTGATGATGTGGACGTCAAGGGCGTGCGGCTCCTCGATCAGGCGGTCGAGCGATGCGTCGACGGTCTCGACGAGCCTGACGGTCGGGAAGGCTCCCTCCGCCCCGACGGACCGGAAGCCCTCAGACGGCGTAGCGGCCGGCGTGCCGAGGAGCGGGGCCGCGAAGCCCAAGTCACCCAGTTCCACGGCGTCGTTTCCAAGTTGGCCGCAGACGCCGTCATGCAGGTGGGCCGAGAAGATCGTGTGAGCCAAGGCCGATCTCGGGGCGTGCGTGGCGAGGGCGAGCCCTAGCGCCAGGATCACGGCCGCGAGAACGGCGGGCCTTGCTTGTTCGGTGGTCATGGTGCGCTTCGCTCCTTCATGCTCAGGGCCCACTCCTTGTCTCTCGCGAGCTGCGCACGGCGGCCCCGCGGATTTTTCGGTTGACTGTCGGACGCACTAGGGTGATGAGAGCGACGTGGTCACCGGCCGGGAGGAGGCGCCTCTCCGGCCGGTGACGCTGCCTCGGACAGGTCCGTCACCCTTTGTGGGACGTGTCGGCGACCGGGGAGGACGGTTGCCGGCCAAGCGGAGCCGGCAACCGGTGATGCGCGGAGGCCACGTAGCTACTGCGCGATGAGCGTTCCGGTCATCCGGTTGGGGTGGTACTCGCAGATGTAGGTGTACTCGCCGGCCGGGGCGTTGATCGTCACCGTCTTGGTCTCGCCTGGGTGGACCTCGACGTTGATCCCCAGCTCCTCGATTGTGAAGGTGTGCTCGACATCCGAGGGGTTGGTGACGGTCACTTGGACATCGCTGCCGGCCGGGATCGTGAATTGGGCAGGCTGGAAGGCAAAGCTGACCGTCTCGACCGTCACCATAGCGCCGGTGGCGCCGACCGGCGAGCCGGCCTGCGCCGGTGTCCCGGCCGGGGCCGGTGTCCCGGCCGGGATTTCACCAGCAATTGGCGTCCCGATGCCCACGTCCGGGACCATCTCTCCGGCTGCGGTCGTCTCGACGACGATCGGTGTCGCGCCAGGGCCTGTGATCGGTGTGGCAGGTGGGGCCGCTGGCGTGGCGCCCTGCGCTCCAAGGGTGTATGCGAACACGCCGTTGGTGCCGGTGCCCCCGCCGAAGTTTTGCGGCACCCCGCTGGTGAAATACACGCTGTCGCCGGCCGCGAGCAGGGCTGAGGCGATCGCCCCGTGCTTTTGGCTGGTCCAGAGTTGGGTGCCGTTGGCGGCGTTGTAGCCCCGGACCACGCCATCCAGCGAGCCGACGAAATAGACGTCATTGGCGAGGTAGCCGGCCGAAGGTATCGCTGCCGGCTGGGCCTTTGGAACCACCCACAGCTGCTGTCCGGTTGCCTGATCGAGCGCCTTGATCGTGAGCGGGTACTGTTCGGGCGGCGCGCCGTAGGTGTAGCTGTTATTGCTCCAAACGTAGATCGTCTCCGGCCCGATTGCTGCCTCAGCATGGATGCCGCCGCCGAGGCCGCCGTAGCCGATCGTCGTCAGCCAGACGATCTCGCCGGTTTCTCGGTCGAACGCCCAGAAGATGCCGCTCTTCTGGCCAGCACCGACCAGATCGCGCTCCACACCATCGACGGTGGCCTCAAAGAGCTGCGGACCGGCGCCAAAGTCGTAGTCGGGTCCGATCGGTTGCTCCTTCGTCCAGACATCATGCTCAGTTGTCTGGCTGGCCCAGCGGATGTCGCCGGTCTTGGCGTCGACGGCGATGATCGCGTCCGAGAGCTCGGTGGCCTCGCCGGTATAGTTGTTGCCGGTGGTGAAGAAGAGCGTATTCGTCTCCGGGTCGAGGGCGAAGGAGCTCCAGACGGCGACGCCGTTGTGCGGCGCCTCGACCAAGGGGCGCTCCCAGACGAGTTGCCCCGTCTTGGCGTCCAGCGCCACGACCTTGCCTCGGAAGTCCGGCTGGAAGTTGGGCATCTTCGCTGACAGCACCTCTTCCACAGACTGCACGCCGATGTAGACCAGGCCGTCATGGTAGAGCAGCTTGCCGACGTTGCCCGCCTCGGGATCCTCGGCGAAGTCGGTCTGCCATCGCACCTCGCCCGTGGCCGTATCGAGAGCGAAGGCATTCCCCTCGACGCTGGCCTCGAAAAGCATCCCCTCCCCGAGGGCACCAGTGCCGGCGAAGCCGTGCCACGGCCACTGGGTCATCGGCTGCTCGACCTGCTTCTGCCAGAGCACCTGGCCGGTGGTGGCATCCGCGGCGTAGACGGCTCCGCCCCAGTCCGCGAAGTAGAGGCGGCCGTCGGCAACGAGCGGCCAGTGCGACACGTGAGTCTGCGTCGGGATCGACCAGGCGAGCCCCAACTGGTCCACGTTCTGGGTCGTGATCGCCGCCTCGGTCGTGCTGTGCCGGTTTCGGAGGTCGAACCCGATCGGGGGCGAGTCTTGGGCGCTGCCGGCCATGGCCGGCAGCAGCGGGAGAAGCGCGACGGCCATCAACAACCTTAGGAGTCGACGCATGCTGCTCTTCATCCCCGAATCCTCCTCACCGCGCTCGTTCCTCCAGGGCCCGACGGTTCGAACCCTCCGCACCAGACCAGGGGAATTGGAGGCAGGATAGGTAACTTGGCTGCCTACGCTCAGCCAGGCCTAATCCCGAGCCCGCCCTGCCTGTCGCCCCCGTGCTGGGTCCAAAGCTCACCCTAGTGGACAGGTGTGAACGTGCCGGTCAGCAAGCGTGAACAATTCGACAATGAGTGGTGAACGTCGGTAAACGGGG
>JAUJMG010000187.1 GCA_030446955.1 Thermomicrobiales bacterium | reverse complement strand
GCTCACGGTGACGGCACCAAGATCTGCTCGGCTCGTGTGACGATCTCCGCTTGGTCCAATTGGGCAATGACGACGTCGCGGACGATCCCCTGCGCGTCGATCAGAATATGGGTCGGAAAGTAGGCGATCGGATACGATGTCCCGATATCGGCGCGATGCGGATCGGAGGCGATCGTGAAGGTGGCATCGTGGCGCGCGGCGAAGTCCGCCGCGTCCTCGGCCGGTTCATCCAGGGAGACGGCAAGCCAGACCAGTCCTCGCGGGGCCAGCTCCTCCTCGTAGGCCGCCTGGATCTCCGGCATCTCCTCTCGGCACGGCGGGCACCACGAGCCCCAGAAGTTGAGCCAGACCGGCCGACCCGCAAAGTCCGAGAGGCGCACGCGGTCCCGCGGTTCCCCGTACTCGTCGATAACCGTCACTTCGATGTCAGGAGCGAGCTGGCCGACCTGTGGCAGGGCGGCCGTGCTCGGACGGGATTGACCGATCTGGTCAACCCCCTGGCCCTCAACGACATACCAAGCCGACGCGACAACGACGAGTGCGATAACGCCAGCCGTGACGGCGGCGAGAAAGCGCGACAGTTCCTGCAGCTGGCCAGCGTCCTCACCGGAGGCACGGTCGTCAGGCGAGCTGCCGTGCGGCATGGTCCACCTCGGGATGCCGGTCGGTACGAAGCGAGCCCACGCCCGCGCTTAACCCGGCAGTTGTGCTCGCGTCCTCCGCCCGTAACGCCTGGAGTTCCGCGTGGATCATGGCGAGCTGTCCCTCCAGCGCCGCAACCCGCGCCTCCCGGGGCTGTCCCGAGGTGTCCTGGGCGGTTGCGGACGATGAGCTGCACCCCGCCTTCCGCATGCCAACAACGCAGAAGACCATCATCAGCGGACAGGCCAGGAAGATCAGATACGGCAACGCCGCCAGGGCAAACTCCATGGTCGATCCCTCCCTCAGAATCACGCCTAATCCTTACGATGTGTAAGATACAGCACGCGGGCTGGTTTTGCCAAGACCGGACCGCCGGTCGACTTCAAGCACGATTGTCATGCGCGGACGCCTTGATCCCCAGAAAACGGCTCGAACCGCATCGCGTCAGACGACGTGCGTGCAGAACTCGCAGATCGTCTCCACCGCGCGTGCGGCGGAGGCTGCGGACACCGTGAGACGGGTCACCGCCCCCATGATCGCCACGGCCAGCCCCAGACTGGCGACCACCTGCCGAGTCGGGACATCCGGCATGACGGCTCGTCCACTGAGGTGGGCGATGCGCGCTTCCGTGGGCGTCAGGCCAGCCGCGCCCGGTACCGGTATCCGAGGGGCCTTGAGCGCAACCAACAGCGCACCCGCCAGCGCCCTGCGGGGCGCAACGGCAAGGGCCGCGCGGTCAGCAGCCAGTTCGATGCGCGTCTCTCGCCGCCGCCGGAGCGCGGCCGCCACCGGAAACATGAAGGTCGCGGCGCTCAGTGCGTAGAGGGCGAGATAGCGCAGGGGGTCGCGACGACGCAGGTGCTGGCGCTCGTGGGCGAGCACGGCGATGAGCTGTTCGTCGTCCAGTCGCGTCACAAAGCCCGCCGTGACAGCGATGTCCGGCCGCGTGAAGCCGTAGCAGCAGGCCGCCGGGTGTGCCCACGGGAGGTAGCTGAGGCGACCGGTGATCCCCAGCTGGGCCGCCGCCCGGCCCAGCCGTGCTGGCGGGGCGACCGCACTGCGTCGTACCCGCTGGTTGAAACGATGGGTCTGCCAGAGGGCGATCGATCCGGCGCCGACGCCGGCGACGATCCCGAGACCGACGAGACCCCCAAGGAGGACAAGTAGCGTCGGTGGCGCGTGGAAGGTGAGCTGGGTGAGGATCGGATACCGCTCGCACAGGGCCTGGTAGGCGCGAGCCAGCGGCAGGAGCGGCGCGGGATAGGCCGCAAGCAGCGCGATTGCCAATCCGACCGCTATGGCAGGGACCAGAGCGAGATGACGGTGCCAGCCCCCTTTCGGCGTGTCCCGCGGCATTATGCTGTCTCCTTTCGCTCGCGCAGGAGGCGCTCTAGCTCGTCGAGGTAGGCCGGGTCGAACGTCTCGGCCGCGCGAACCAGCTGGGCCAGCCCGTGCTGACCAAAGTCCGCCACCAGCCCGCCAGCCACACTCTCGGCAATACGGTCGAGAAACGCCTCCCGGCTCTCAGCCGCCCGGTAGCGAAATGCGCGTGATCCTGTAGCCTCACGCACGAGCAGCCCCTTCTCCACAAGCCTGTTGGCGACGGTGAGGACGGTCTTGTAGTGGGCATCGTCTCCGAGTGTCTCGCAGATCTGCTTCCCGGTCGGTGCCCCGAGCGCCCAGACGGCCTCCATGATCTTCGCCTCCAGCTCGCCCAGCACGCGGGTCAGGCCGCTCCCGTTCAGTTTGTACCGATGGATGTTCACGCTCGAATCCTTCATCACGCCCTACCTACTGCCACGTTTCGCCGCCATCACTGCTGCGGTAGATGCCGCCAGCATTACTGAGCACGAAGACTCGGTCGGGGTCCGCTGGTGTCGTGGCGACTGCCAGGACTGGCACCCCTGCCGGTCCGAGATGTATCCAGCTTGCACCACCATCCGTGCTCTTGGCGAGCCCGCTCGGGGTACCAACGTAGAGCGTCTGGGGATCGCTCGCGGGAATGGCCAGGCTGATGATCTGGCCGGCCGGCTGGGATTCCAAGGCGTCCCAGGACTGGCCCCCATAGCGGCTCACCACGAGACCCGCGTCGGTCGCCGCGTAGAGCGACCCCTGAGCAGCGGCGAGCGCGACGTGCATCCCACCGCCCGGGGGCTGGGTAGGCAGCGGCTCCCACGTGGTCCCCCCATCTGCGGATGTCAGGACGCCCGCACCGACGACGAAGGCGAAGAGCCGCTGGGGGTCGCCCTGGTCCTGGGCAAAGCCATGGATGTCGGTGCCCGGCAGGTTGTGCTCCAGCGGCTGCCACGTCTGCCCGCCGTCGTGGCTAACCTGGAGGACGTCGTGGCCCGTGGTGTAGATCGTCTGCGGCGCCTTGAGGCTGGCGCTCAGCTGCATCGCATCGGCATTGCGCAGCGTGCCCTCCTCCCAGGTGACGCCCCCGTCATGGCTCTCCCGAATCCCGCTGTGGCTACCGAAGAGCAGGTGCTCCGGATCCTGCGGGTCGACGAGGAGGGAGTGGAAGTCTGGCGTGTCGAGCGTCGCGATCGGTTCCACGCTGCCGGCGGTGGTCTCGTCGGTACCCGTCGTCGCGGACGTCGCCCACCAGGTCGTGAGGCCGACGGCAACCAGCGCGGCGATGATGATGAGGGGAACGCTCCAGGCAGACCACCGAGGGTTGGAGCGACGGGCCGTCCGTGACCTCGCCTGCTGGGCCCGATTGAAGGCTTGCTTTCTGTTACCACGTGTTCGTTGCTGTCGTGCCCTCGCCATGATGCTCCCTGAGACAAGATAAAACCCGGCTACGCTTCCTTGTTTTTGTATCTTACATCAAGTAAGGATATAGTGTGGCGCGCGCAATCGTGGCCAGTGGTCGACGGCGTGGAGCTACGCCGGTCAGGAACGCTGCTGTGGAGAGGATTACGGGATGACGGAAGTGACATTGCTTGCGGCGTTCATCGCCGGCGTCTTTTCCATCACCTCCCCCTGCTGCCTGCCGCTGATCCCGATCTTTTTGGCCCACGTCACCAGCAGTTCGGCGGGGCAGACCGGCGTCCGGGCACGGGGTGTCATGCTCCGGCACGCCGTCGCGTACGTGGCCGGCTTCTCGCTGGTCTTCGTCGCGCTCGGAGCCGCGCTGGGTGCTGCCGGCTCCTTCGCGGGATCGCTGGACTTCGTCTCGCAGAACCGGTTCTGGGTGGTCCGGACCGGCGGTGTGCTGCTCGTCGTGCTTGGCCTGCACCAGCTCGGCTGGATCTCCGTGCCGGGGTTCAACCAGACGCGACGAGCAGACGTCTCCACCGGTGCGCAGGGATCGCTCCCGTCGTCGTTCCTGGTCGGCATCTCCTTCGGAGCAGGGTGGTCCCCGTGTGTGGGACCGATCCTCGGCGCGATTCTGACGATGGCCGCCGGCCAGGGCAGCATTGAGCAGGCGACGTGGCTCCTGACCGTCTACTCGCTGGGGATGGCGATCCCGTTCCTGCTGATCGCCTTCGCCTTCGGCACCGTCCCGACGCTGCTCCGCTCGCTCAACCGGCGGATGGCCATGGTCACCACCATCAGCGGTGCCGTCATGATTGGCGTCGGCGTGATCATGGTGCTCGGCATCTTCGAGCAGCTCTTCACCGAGGTCGTCAGGGTGGCCCCGTGGCTTCCCTACGAGCCTGAGATCTAGGCACCACCCTGGTCCGGCACGGTCCCGGTTCGGGCTCTATCTCCTCAGGACTGGATACTTCGCTCCATGGCAGAGATCACCACGACAACCGGCAGACCGTCCCGCTCACCGCCCGACGTCGTCGACCGCGTCTGGCGCTTTTTCTGTTCCGTGCGCGCCGCGGTCTATGAGATCAGCTTCCTCGCGCTCCTCGTCCTGATCGGCACGCTGCGCGGCAGCGACGTCCCCCAATGGATGGCGAACGCCGCCCCGGTGCTCCGGCCGCTGGTCGATCGCTGGTACGCCTGGGACGTCTTCGGCAGTCCGATCTTCGCGGTCACGCTTGCCCTGCTCGCCGTGGCGATCGCGGTCTGTACGTTGAACCGCGTGCCGGGCATCTGGCAGACGATCAGCACCCCGCGGGTTGGCACGTCGCCCGGCTATATCAACCGGGCCGAGGTGAACGCCCGGTTCGCGACTGGCGGCACCGCCGCGGAGCTTGAAGCAAGCATCCAGTCGGTCCTCGCTGACAGGCGGTACCGCTTCTTCACGGAACGGGTGGGTGATCAGGTGCACTTCTATGCTGACAAGAACCGTTGGTCGAAGCTGGGCACCTTCCCTTTCCACCTCGCCCTCATCCTGCTGCTCGTCGGCGGTATCGTCGCCTCCGTATTCGGCTTCCGCGATGTCGACTTCGCCGTCGCCGAGGGGGAGACCCGCCCGGTCGGTCACGGCACCGATCTGAGCGTGGAGCTGGTCCGCTTCCGGGACACCTACGTTCCGACCGGTGACGCAGCGGAGTACCGAAGCGATGTCGTCATCTACGACGACGGCGAGCAGGTGAAGTCGGGTGCGATCACGGTCAACAACCCGATCAGCGCCGGGGTCGCCACCTTCTATCAGGGGAGCTTCGGGATCTCGGCCGATATGCTCGTCCGGGACGCCATCGGGAACGAGCTCTACGCCGGGCCGCTGGAGATGGGGTTCTTCACCCTGCGGGAGAATCCGGACGCCCCCGCCGGCCTGATCCGCCTGCCCGCGCAGGGCGTCCAGATCGCCGTCGTCGGGCCGGACAGCGACCGTGCCAACCGGCCCGACCTCGACACCCTCCAGCTCGAATACGGGCAGGTGTGGGTGCAGGTCTCGCCCTTGAGCCAGGGGATGAACGGCGCTGACGCGGAGGCGGCCGTGTTCGATCAAGGGGTACCCGCCGAGGTCGGCGACCTGACGGTGACGTTCGAGCGGGAGTCCCGCTTCACGGTGCTGCAGGTCGCCTACAACCCCGGCATCCCCATCTTCCTGATCGCGTCCGTGCTGCTGGTCGGTGGTCTCGCGGTCACCTTCTACTTCCCGCTGCGACGCATCCGCGGCGTCATCCAGGAGTCCACCCAAGGCGGCACGCTGATCATGACTCCGCTCGCGAAGCGTGACTGGGGCGGCAAGCGGGAGTTTTTCGACCTCGTCGAGAAGGCCGAGACGCAGCTCGACACCAGGGCGACGGTGAAGCGGCCTGATCACGAGGGCAACTGGCACGATGGGGATGCAGGCGCCGCACCATCTACTCACACCCGATAGAACGGGAACAGAGGATATACAACACCCACGGGACCGTGGCTGTTGCGGGATCGGAGAGCAGATATGGAAACACTCGTCAAACTGTCCTTCTATTGTTTCGCGGCGTCCTCGGTGGCGTTAGGGGCGGCGGCGCTTTGCTACATCGCCTACACGGTCGGTCGGGTGAAGGTTCGGCGCGCCATGATGACCACCTCGGCCGGCACCACCGTCACCAGCAGCACGGCCGATTTCGCACCCGGCAGCCTCAGTGTGGGGCAGTACGGTACGCTGCTCACGCGGTTCGGCGCGATGTTCGCCTTCATGGCGGTCCTCTTCCGCACCATCGCGGCCGAGCGGCTGCCGACGGCGAACATGTACGAGTTCTCCCTGACCTTCGTACTGGCGATCTCGATCATCTACATCGCGTTCGAGCGCATGTACAACATCCGGCAGCTCGGCGCGATCGTGTTGCCGATCGCCTTCGGGATGACCCTCTACATCTGGGCGCTGCCTGCTGAGCTTCGCGAAATCACGCCGCTGATCCCGGCGCTGCAGGCCCGCACGATCATGACCATTCACGTCGCCTCGGGGATCTTCGCCTACGCAGCCTTCGCCCTGTCGTTTGCCGCTGCTGTGCTCTACCTGATCAAGCAAAAGCGCAGCATCCGCTGGCTCCCGAGCCTGGAGGTACTCGACGACGTTGCCTTCCGCGCGGTCGGCATCGGCTTCCCGCTGCTGTCGCTCCTCTTGATCCTCGGCTCGATCTGGGCGCACGACGCCTGGGGCGTCTACTGGTCGTGGGATCCCAAGGAGACGGCGGCCCTCTTCACCTGGCTGGTCTATGCCGTCTATCTGCACACGCGGACGCTGCGCGGCTAGCGCAGCACCCGCAGCGCTTTCATCCTGCTCTTCGGGTTCGCCGCGGTGATGTTCACCTACTACGGCAACTACTTCTTCGGCGGTCTCCACGCCTATGGAGGTGTCTAGCATCATGCGTAGCCCTGTCCCAAGTTCCGCGATCGCCCCGCCCGGTACCCGCGAAGAAGCCACGGGGCAAAGTCGCTTGCAGCAGATTCTGACCGTGGTGATTGTCGCGCTCCTCGTCATCGCCACCGGTGTCTGGGTCGCCCGCTCCCAAGGCGCGAGCGAGCTCGGCGACGGCGGCGTCAACAGCAGCCTCCTGCCCAAGGTCGGCGAGCCGGCGCCCGAGTTCATGACGCTCTACGCGACCGGGGACAATGAGGTCTTCCGGCTCTCCGAGCTGAAGGGGCAGCCGGTCTGGCTCAACTTCTGGGGCAGCTGGTGCCCGCCCTGCCGGGCGGAAATGCCGGAACTGCAGGCCGCGTGGGAAGTGCTGGAACCGCGAGGGTTGATCATGATCGGCGCGTCGATAAAGGAGGATCCCCGGGATTCCGTGGCGTACGCCCAGCGGGTCGGCGCCACCTTCCCGATCACGGTCGATCCGAACTACCTCACCGCCGTCGCCGACCCGCAGGCGTTCCCCGACCTGTTCGAGACCGCCGTGACGTGGGAGATCCGTAACTTCCCGACGCACGTCTTCATCGACCACGACGGCATCGTCCGCGCGGTCGTGCTCGAGCAGATGACCACCGAGGAGGCCATCGCCTACGCCGAGATGGTCATGGGCGAGTCGCCCAGCGAGGATGCAGCCTCGTAACCGT
>JAUJMG010000023.1:20762-22167 GCA_030446955.1 Thermomicrobiales bacterium | reverse complement strand
CCGCCATCTCTGCGGCCACCCCTCGGGCAACAACGAGCCCATGCTCGAGGGGTGCGCCATCTTATGCTACGGATTCCGTTTTGGCACGACATGAACACGTGATCAACGAGGGGTTAACGGCGTGTTGTGTTCTGCTCAGGCCGCTCCACTCAGAGACCCAGGCAGACAGACGTCGACTACAGGAAGACCAGTCAGGCTGCTGAGGCCGGTACGCGGACAGTGGCGGCATAGACATGCGTCAGCGTCACGGTGACTGTGAATGATCTCATCCTCCTACTTGCCGCCTGCGTCCTCTTGGTGACGATGGGAGTCGTCTTGGCTCGCAGGCGCGGCGGCAACCGCGCAAGCCTGCGCGAGCAGGTGACGGATCTGGCACGTCTACCCTTGAGGCTGCGGCGCCTCGCAGCCGACCCACGCACACCACGCCGGGCGCGGTGGCTCCTGGTAAGGTTGGCCATCTACCTCGTCAGCCCGATCGACGTGATCCCGGACTTCATCCCCGTGCTTGGCCACGCCGACGAGGTCGTCCTGGTGCCGCTGGTGCTGCGGTGGGTGCGGCACATGGTTCCACCGGAGGTTTGGGCTACCCACTTCCCGCCCCGGCGCGACGAGGAGGAGGCCCAGGCGACGAAGGCGGGAAGGTAGACCGCCCCGCCGGAGTGGGCCGGCCGGTAGCTGCCCCGCCCTCGTTGGGGCAGGCTGGCGAGGAAGCGAAGGCTGGCTAGCGGCCTTCCGTCTCGGCGTCGTCGACGACGGCCCACTTGTCGGCAACTGCCTCCCGCTGCTCCGGGGTAAGGCCTTTTACGCCGCGGAATCGTGCGCCCGCGAGCGACCGGGCCGCCTCCGGGTTTGCCCCTTCGAGGTTGGCCTGCGCGAAGTCAGCGCGGGAGAGGTCGGCATCGGAGAGGTTGGCGTCGCGGAGGTCGGCCCGGTGGAGGGTGGCTCCGGCGAGATCGGCGCCGCTTAGGTCCGCGCCACCGAGGCGGGCGTCCGGAAGGTTGGCGTTCGGCAGTTTGGCGTCGCGCAGGTTCGCGCGGGTGAGGTCGTCGTGGTGAAGGTCGGCAGACGCGAGGTTGGCCCGCTCCAGGTTGGTGTCGCGCAAGGTGGCGCGGCCGAGGTTTGCCGACTCAAGGTCCGCGTCGGTGAGATCGTCGCCCGTCATGTTGACGTTGGACAAATTGGCCTTTGGCAGGTTGGTCTTCTGAGTCATGGGACGGTCCCCTTTCCCCCGCAGCCCACGTTCAGTGGAGGGCAGGCGGGCGGGATGCTGTGCTAGTTGTCCTCGGTGGCTGCAGCCGCCCTACGATCTCTCTTGGTCCGAGACATGCAGAGTATGCCGGATGCAGTCTATGCGGACAACGCGGAAGGATGGGGGGTTTGGCCCCAGCCCTCGGGTAGGGCGACC
>JAUJMG010000023.1:16326-20662 GCA_030446955.1 Thermomicrobiales bacterium | reverse complement strand
TGCGGACAACGCGGAAGGATGGGGGGTTTGGCCCCAGCCCTCGGGTAGGGCGACCGGGGGAAGAGCCCCTGCCAACGATATCAGCGGGACCAGCACGTCATGGTAGCGCTCGCTCAGGTTGAGCGGCGAGAGCGCCGTGCACGGACGGATGACACGCATCAACCACCGGCACGATCACCAGGGGATCTCCTCAATCAGGATATCGGTTGACAGCCCATCTCGGCACTCGGTAGCATAAATCCGACGGCAATAGTCGGGTTTCTCGGTCGTCGCTGCTGGCGGCGTGATCGAGGGAGGGTGTGCGCCAAGGGCGGCACGAGGGAGCAGAATGACCAGCGGCGCGATCCGGGAGCTAGTGTCCGGCGGCAAGCAGCGCATGGGAGTGCTGGAGGCGATCCGCACCCGCCGCAGCATCGGCAAGGTTGCGGCCAAGCGGCCCCCCCGGGAAGCGATTGAAGAGATCATCGAGGCGGCCACCTGGGCCCCGAACCATCGGCTGACCGAGCCGTGGCGCTTCTTCGTGCTGGCCGGTGACGCTCGGCGGGAGTTTGGCGAGGTCATGGCGGCGCGTCGCCGTGAGGAGGGGGATGCGGAGGCTGCGGCCAAGACAGCGGCCAAGCCGCTCCGGGCGCCGGTGGTGATCGCGGTCGCGGTGGAGCCGGTAGTTGGGCCAAAGGTGGTCGAGATTGAGGAGGTCACGGCGGGAGCTGCGGCGGTGCAGAACATGCTGCTCGCGGCACATGCTCTCGGTCTGGGGGCCATCTGGCGGACCGGCGCGCCGACCTACGACCCGGCAGTGAAGGCCTTCTTCGGACTCGGTCCGAGCGCGCACCTGCTTGGATTCGTCTACCTCGGCTATCCGGACACGATCGTGCCCCAGCGGGCTCGCAGGCCGGTCGCAGAGGTGACCCGTTGGTTGGGTTGGACAGAGGTTGGGAACGGTGGGGATGAAGCTGTCGTAACACCCATACGAGCCACCGACGTGTGAACGGGTGAATGGGTAGGCCTGCCGGGTGGAGCTTGACAGGCAGGAATGGGCCCGTTTAGGGTGTGGGAAATTCCGAGTAACTTGGTCGGAATTGACGTCGGAGTCGTTCTAGTGGGAAGGAAGAGCAGCATGACCTGGGACCGGGAGCCGAGCTTGACGCCAGACCTTGTCGACGGGGAGACGTCCATAACCCGCCGAGGTCTCGTGCGCTGGGCCGGCGCAGGCGCGGCGGCGCTGGCGTTTGCGGCGCAGGGCGCAGGGCACCTGGCTGCGCAGGAGCAGACTCCTGAAGCGCAGCCGGATCCCGAGGCAGATCCTGAGGCGGAAGGGACGGAGATTGTCGAGTACGAGGCGACTCCGATCGAAGGAGGGACGCCGGTCGACTCCGCCGGGGAGCTGACGGTCTACTCCGGTCGGAACGAGAACCTGATCGGCCCCCTGATCCCGCGGTTCGAGGCAGCGACGGGCGTCGACGCTGAGGTGCGGTACGGCGACACTGGCGAGTTGGCTGCGACGATCCTGGACGAGGGAGACAACACGCCGGCGAGCCTCTTTTTCAGCCAGGATGCCGGCGCGCTGGGAGCACTGGCCAAGGAGGGTCGGCTGGCCCCGCTGCCGCAGGAGATCCTGGATCGGGTCGATCCCCGCTTCCGCTCCCCGGATGGCGTCTGGGTTGGCACGTCCGCCCGGGCTCGGGTCGCGGTCTACAACCCGGAGATGATCACCGAGGAAGAGCTGCCAGATTCCGTGCTGGAGTTCACGGACCCGAAGTGGAAGGGCAAGCTGGGCTGGGCGCCGACCAACGGTTCGTTCCAGGCGTTCGTGACCGCGCTTCGAGTAGTGGAGGGCGAGGACGCAGCTCGCGAGTGGCTGGAAGGAGTGAAGGCGAACGAGCCGAAGACCTTTGACGGCAACGGAGCAATTGTCCGCGCGGTCGCCGCAGGCGAGTTCCCGGTCGGACTCGTCAACCACTACTACCTCTACGAAGTCCAGGAGCAGGACAAGAAGACCTACCCGTTGGCGAACCACTTCTTCGCCAAGGGCGATCCTGGCTCGTTGATCAACGTGGCCGGGGTGGGTGTTCTTGAGGATGCCGACGACCCTGAGCAGGCGCTGGCGATGGTGGAGTACCTGCTGAGCCTGGAGGCGCAGGAGTACTTCGCCGAGGAGACCTTCGAGTACCCCGTGATCGAGGGAGTTGAACTCGCCGAGGGGCTGACCCCGCTTGAGGATCTCCCTAGCCCCGAGATCGACCTGAGCGACCTCAACGACCTTCAGGGCACGCTCGCCCTGCTGGCGGAGGTAGGGATCATTTAGTCGGGAGCAGGCAGCGGGCTCAACGCGGCTCGCCCAGAGATCCGTCGTGCGGCTCGCTGCCTGCTGTTCATGCCCGATCCGATAGGAGGGTGCGTGCTAACGCTTCGACCCCGCGCGGAGCGCCTAACCATCTGGCGCGGCTTCGGCCGCGCCGGGACAGAGCACGCCTGGCCCGCGTGGCGCCCGGTCCGCCGGCGGACCGGGCGCTCCGGCCCACCGGCCATCGTCTGGGTCCCGGCAGCTGTGGTGGCGCTTGGCATGACGCTGCCGCTGCTCTACCTCCTGGTACGGGCGTCGGAGGCAGGCGCCGGCGTGTGGGACGTGGTGCTGCGCCCACGCACGTTCGTCGTGTTTCGGAACACGGCGCTGCTGGCCTTCGGGGTTGCTGTGGCGACATCAGTCCTCGCGGTCCCCCTGGCCTGGCTGACGACACGGACTGACCTGCCAGGCCGCCGCTTCTGGGCAACGGCGGCCGCATTGCCGCTGGTGGTGCCATCCTACGTCGGCGCCCTGGCGATGGTGGCAGCGCTTGGACCCCAGGGGCTGCTCCAGCGCGCCCTCGCCCCGCTCGGGGTGGAGCGGCTGCCGGAGATCTACGGTCTCTTCGGGGCGTGGCTGACGCTGACGCTCTTTACCTATCCCTATGTCTTCCTCAGCGTGAGGGCGGGGCTGCGCGGTCTTGACCCCGCCCTGGAGGAAGCGACCCGTTGCCTCGGGCACGGGTCGTGGCGGTCCTTCTTCGGCTGCACGCTGCCGCAACTCCGCCCGTCGATCGCTGCGGGGGCGCTTTTAGCGGCGCTTTACGCGGTCAGCGACTTTGGAGTGGTCACGCTCCTGCGGTACGACGCGTTCACCCGTGCAATCTACCTCCAGTACCGGGCGTCGTTCGACCGGGCGTCGGCAGCTGTCCTGGCGTTGCTGCTCGTGGTCTTCGCGGCAGCGCTCTTATTGGCGGAGGGGCGGTTCCGCGGCCGGCGGGGCGCCGCCTATCATCGCCTGGGTAGCGGTGCTGCGCGGCGGGCGCGGCCTGTGCCGCTCGGCCGCTGGCGCTACCCCGCGCTGGCCTATTGCGCGGCGGTGGTTGCGCTTGCGCTCGGGCTGCCGTTGGGAGTGCTCGGCTACTGGTTTGAGCGAGGGGTCGCGAGCGGTGAGGCGCTGGATGGCCTCCGAACTGCCGCCATCCATTCTGTCTCCGTGGGAGTATGGGCCGCGACCGTTGCCACCCTGGCGGCGCTGCCGGTTGCCACGCTAGCGGTTCGCTACGCCGGTCGCGCCGGGGCACTGGCGGAGCGAGTCTGCTATCTCGGGTATGCGCTGCCCGGGGTGACCATTGCCCTCGCGTTCGTCTTTCTTGGCGCCCGTTACCTCACTCCCTTCTATCAGACATTGCCCCTGCTCATCGTGGCGTATGTTGTCCGGTTCCTGCCGCAGGCGGTGGGGGCGGCGCGTCTCTCGCTGCTGCAGATCAGTCCTCGGTTGGAGGAGGCAGCACGCACGCTGGGTCGTTCCCAGCTTGGCGCCACAGCGGCCGTGACCGTGCCGCTCGCGCGACCGGGGTTGGCGGCGGGCGCGGCGCTGGTGTTCCTGACCGTGATGAAGGAGCTTCCCGTTACCCTGCTCCTGAGCCCAACGGGCTACGACACGCTGGCCACTGCGATCTGGACAGCCACCGGGACCGGCGCGTTCGGTCGGGCCGCTGCCCCGGCGCTGCTGCTGATTGCCGTCTCAGCCGTGCCGACGCTGCTGCTGGTCCTGCGCGATCGTCCGGCGGGTGGGGGAGGGGCATGAGCGCCCAGCTTCACCACGTGCACCTCTGATGTGCGAGGTAAAGGATTCTGCCGACCTTTCTTCGCCACCCGCCTTACGCTGCACCGGGTTGGTCAAGCGCTTTGGCACGACCCTGGTGGTGGATGGCGTGGATCTGCGGGCGGAGCGTGGTGAGGTCGTGGCGCTGCTCGGGCCAAGTGGCTGCGGCAAAACCACGACCTTGCGGTTGATCGCGGGGTTCGAGGACTTGGACGGCGGCACGGT
>JAUJMG010000023.1:0-16226 GCA_030446955.1 Thermomicrobiales bacterium | reverse complement strand
CTGGACGAGCCTTTCTCGAATCTCGACGCGGAGCTGCGGGCGGTCGTCCGGACCGAGGTTCGCCAGATCCTGGCCGATGCGCACGCGACCGCGGTGCTGGTCACACATGACCAGGAGGAGGCGCTCAGCCTGGCGGATCGCATTGCGGTGATGTGGGAAGGGCGGATCGTCCAGGACGCGGGGCCTGAGGAACTGTACCACCGTCCCGTGAGCCAGCCCGTGGCAGCGTTTGTCGGTGACGCCCAGTTCATCCCTGGCGAGGGGTTGGGGCGGCGGGTTGCCTGCGATCTCGGGGAACTCCCAGCGCACGGCGGCGCGACGGGACCGGTGGAGGTGATGCTGCGGCCGGAAAGTCTGCGTCTGGCACTTGACCCAGACGGCGAGGAGACCAACGCGACGGTGCTCACGCGGGAGTTCTATGGCCACGATCAGTTGATGCGCGTGCGCATGGACACGGGCCGTATCCTTCGCGCTCGACTCGGCACCTACGGCGGCATCCGCCCTGGTGACCGCGTCCAGCTCACCGTACGGGGTGCGGTGCTGACTTTTCCAAGGGAGCATGAAGAGGGCTCGGGGCTGAACCGTGTCCCTGGGTCCCTGACCGCAAACGGCTCGCGCCCCTAGCCTGCCGGCAGCTGTCCTTGGCGGACCATCTCGCTTGTCCAACGACACGGAGGAGAACATCCAGATTCTATGGCCACGTCACCGCGGCTGACGTTTCTCGTCGATGTCGACAATACGCTGCTGGACAACGATGCCGCGAAGGTTGAGTTGGACCGGCGGCTTCGGGAGTTGCTGGGGGATCCGGAGACGGAACGGTTCTGGCGACTCTACGAGGAGGTGCGGCACGAGGCTGGGGTGGTGAGCTATCCGCTAACTCTGGCGCGCTTCCATGAGGAGACAGGGCTCGATGAGCCCGCGGCGCGGGACGACGCAGCTCAGCGAGAGCTGCGCTTTGCGCTGGCTGACCTAACCGTCGCGTTTCCCTACGCCGATTTTCTCTACCCTCACACGCTTGAAACGCTGGCGCATCTGCGCACCCTAGGTCGTGTCGTGATCCTGTCGGATGGCGACCCGGCCTACCAGCCGAGCAAGATCGCCCGGGCCGGGCTGGACGCCGCGGTCGACGGCTTCGTCCTGGTCTATCCCCATAAGGAGGAGCACCTGCGGGAGGTGACCTCTGCCTTCCCAGCGGACCGGTACGTGCTGATCGAGGACAAACTGGACAACATTGCCAAGGTCCGGGCTAACCTCGCCGCGCCCTTCACGGGCGTGCTGGTGCGTCAAGGTAAGTACGCGGCGGCGGCCGGCATGGGTCCCTGGGCCGGCGCCGAGTACACGCTGGAGCGCATTGAGGACCTCACCGACTTGGACCAAGCGGCCTTCCTGAGCCCGCCGAACCCAGTTTCACCGTCCTCCGGCTCCGAGCAGCACGCGTCGTAGGGACGCTGACAGAAGCATTCGAAATCGATGGTTCATCATTCGAGCATCACAGGATGGAGTGATGGAGCCGCAGCATGTGCTCGAGTTGGTCAGCGAGAACCCGGAGCGGTCGCGGGAAATTGGCGCCTGCCTAGGCCCCGTGGTACGGCCCGGCGATCTGATCCTGCTGCACGGGGACCTTGGCGCGGGCAAAACAACGTTCACCCAGGGCATCGCCCGGGGGATGGGCGTGGAGGACTACGTGCAGAGCCCGACCTTCACCCTCGTGAACGAGCACGATGGCACCAGGCCCGACGGCACCCCGCTGCGCCTGTACCACCTCGATCTCTACCGGTTGGCCGGCGAGGCGGACCTGGAGAGTTTTGGGTTTGAGCAGTACCTCGCGCCGGCGGACGGCGTGGCGGTCGTGGAGTGGCCGGAGCGGGCGGCGACGGTGCTGCCCGAGGCGTATCTCCTGGTGCGCTTGGCTCCTGTTGGGGCAGATGCGCGGCGCATCACGATCGAGGCTGTGCCACCTGAAGGGGTGTACGTGGAGCGGTTGGATGCGCTCCGCGAGAGGTTGGATCGCGAGGAGTAAGCGGGCTGCAGCGCATCATCAACGACAACGTTGTGGCTGCCATAATCCGTCGGTTCTGGTTCTGGGACCTTCGATCCGGTGAAGCACGCGGCCGGGCGGTCTAGGCTGGTTGCCTCTCAGCACACCTTGCACCCGGCCCGCTCGCCGTTCATCGCCTAAACCAGCAGAGCAGGCACGTTCTCCGAGACCTTGTTGTCGGCCGCTTCATAATCAGTCATTGGGATTCGAGGCTTGGCTGCCGCGCGCTCGTCCCATGCGCATCGTGGGTTGGCTGCTCTACTTGTCATAATCCTGCGTACCCCGTCGCTCCCTGCTGGAAGGGCGTCGGACCTTGGGGGGTAGGGCAACAGCGATTGTGGCGGCCCGTGCTGGTCTAATCGCGTCCGCCCCAGAACGCCTCCGGAAGAACCTGGTCGACGTGGTTGAGCACCCAGGTCGGATGCTCCTCGGGAGGGTGCGCCTGGAGGATCTCCCGTGTCGTTTCCCCGGTCAGCACAAGGGCGGAGGGCATGCCCGCGTCGATTGCCATCCGGATATCGGTCATCAGCCGATCACCGATCATGATGCAGTCGGGCGGGTCCAGTTCCAGCCGTTCCAGGGCAGCATCGAGCATGAATGGGTCCGGTTTCCCCGTGTTCTGCTCGCAGCGAACCCCGGTGCACCCTTCGACCGCCCCGATAACCGCGGCGGCGTCCGGTTCGCCGCGTCCACCAGGGAGTGGGCAAAAGCGGTCGGGGTTGGTGGTGACGAGCCGGGCCCGTCCGTGCGTGCGGATCGCGTCGAACGCAATCTGCAGCTTTCGATAGTCGAAGGTGCGGTCGTAGCTGGCGATAACGATATCGATCTCTGTCGGGTCCTCCGACATTCGGATACCAGCGGTCGTGAGCGCCTGCTTGAGCGGTGCTTCACTGATCGGGAAGACGGTGGCGGTGGGGTAGTGGCGCAGCAGCCAGCTCGTCATCGTGTCGATGGTGTTGAGCACCTGTTCGCGGCTTGCCGGGATGCCCAGCCGGGTCAGTTTGGCAACGTAGTCGTCCGGCGAGCGGGTCGGGTTGTTGGAGAGAAAGAGGATCTTGCGGTCAAGCGAGATCAGCGCCTCGATCAGACGCTGGACCCCTGGCAGCAGGGTATCGCCAAGGTAGATCGTACCGTCGAGATCGAAGATATAGCCGGCAGCAAGCCGATCGGGCCGGCTATCCCAAGGCACCGGCTCTGATGCTCTTGGCGGGGACACTGAAGAACGCATCCTCTCCATCTGGTTGGTGATGCACCGATCGGGGTCCAACATGCGGCACCCCTTCAGGGTAGAGGGGATGATGACGCCAGCGCCCGGCCTATGTATACCCTTGACGGGATACTAGCCATCATTCACGATAGTACTTCGGTAGCCTTCTTCACCGGGCATGTGGTTTGGTGCGTCCGGTGATTCTGGGTCCACGAGTAGCTTTGTTGAGGATAGCCCATGGTTAGCACCGCACGTGGGAGAGATGTAACGCCCTACCGCGGCCAGGCCGTGGTGCAGGCGGAGTCTCGGCGTCGGCGTTTGGATACTCGGAAAGAATGGCTTCTCTTCATCCTGTTCATGCTCCCGAACATCGTGCTGTTTGGGCTCTTCACGTTCTGGCCTATGATCGAGAATATTCGGCTGAGCACACAGCGTTGGGACATGATCTCGCCCATCCGGCTCGATGTCGGGCTGACAAATTACCGTTATCTCCTCAGGGATGACACGTTCCACCAGGTCCTGCTCAATACGGCCTATTTCACGGTGGCGGCTGTCGGCTTATCCCTCCTGCTCGGGCTCATTGTCGCGCTCTTGCTCAATCAGCCTCTCAAGCTTCGGAATGGCGCGCGTGCCGTTGTGTTCGCGCCGACGCTGCTTTCCGGTGCGGCTATCGGCATCGTCTGGTCCTACATCTTCGATCCTCGCTACGGCCTGGTGGCCCAGGGGCTAAGCTGGTTCAACGTCTCGTCCCCGGACTGGCTCAACCGCCCAGAATGGTCGATGCCCGCGATCATCATCGTTTACGTGTGGAAGAACCTGGGCTTTGCTGCGGTGATCTTTCTCGCCGGTCTGCAAGCCATTCCTAAGGATCTCTATGATGCGGCACGAGTTGACGGCGCTAATATCTGGTGGCGGTTCCGGTCAGTCACCTTGCCAATGCTCTCCCCCATCACCTTCTTTCTGTTGATTACCTCCATTCTCAACACCTTCCAAGCGTTTGACATCATCCGGGTGATGACCCAAGGAGGCCCGGTTGACGCGACAAACACGCTCATCTATTACGTGTATGAACAGGGCTTCATCGACTTCAATGCCGGACGATCGGCGGCAGCTTCACTTGTCCTTTTCGTCCTCATGATGATCGTCACGCTGGTGCAACTGCGATTTGCTGAGGAACGGGTGCACTATGGGTAACCTCTCGATCCAGAATCAGCGGCGCTTGAGCCAGGCCGCGGGGTACCTGGCGATGGTGCTGATCGTCCTCGTCATTGGCCTGCCGGTCTGGTGGATGTTTTCCGCCTCGTTGAAAACAACCCAAGAGATCTACACCTTTCCACCTGACTGGATTCCCCAAAATCCGCGGTGGAGCAACTTCAAGGAAGCATGGGAATCGGCTCCGTTTGGTCGCTTCTATCTGAACAGCATCATCACCACCCTCGGTGGCTCAGGGCTTGAAGTCATCAATGCAACCCTCGGTGCCTATGCGCTCGCCTATCTGCGGTTTCCGTTCAAGAACGTGGTTTTCGCGATCCTCTTGGCGGCGCTCATGATCCCGGCTCAGGTGACGATCCTGCCGAACTACGTCTTCTTCGGCTCGACGGTGTATGACCTGATCGGCGAGAGCTGGGTCAACACCTATCAAGCCATCATCCTGCCGGGTGCATCGGTGGCGTTCGGGACCTTTCTGATGCGCCAGAGCTTCCTGGGGTTGCCCCGTGAGGTGCTTGATGCCGCCAAGGTGGACGGCGCCGGGCACCTGCGCACGCTCTGGGACGTTGTGCTGCCGATGGCGCGGCCGGTGATCGTGACGTTTGGGCTGATCTCGGTGGTCGCCAAGTGGAACGACTACCTGTGGCCGCTCGTCATCACCCAAACCGAGAACATGCGCACGCTCACTGTCGGCATCTCCTCCCTCTACGATCTGGAAGGGAATACCCAGTGGGGCGTGGTCATGGCCGCCACCATCTTCGTGATTTTCCCGTTGCTGGTCGTCTTCATCTTCGCTCAGCGCTTTATCATCGAGGGGCTCACGGCGGGAGCCACCAAGGGGTAGCTGGAAGGAGATGAGGTCATTCGCGCCAGGCGTTGACAAAGGCTTACCATGTTCCCTGCCGTGGTGAGCCAGGATCGACCAGGGACTAGACGTAGGGGTCGGGTCAACATCGGGAGCACGCCGGGACGCCAGGTCGGTGTCCTGGGCCAAACGGCTCGATCAAGGAGGATCGCCGAGTTATGACCAATCAGATCAGTCGCCGGTCGTTGATCAAGGGGGCCGCCGGGGCGGCGGCTGGGGCGGCCGCGCTCGGTGTCTCCAAGCGAAGCACGGCGTTTGCCGCTCCGGCCGTCATCCAGGAGACCGGGTCTCAGGTCAAGGTGCTCTTCTGGAGCGCGTTCGGCGGCAAGAACGGCGAGGTTGAGCAGGAAGTCATCAAGCGGTTCAACGAGTCGCAGCAGGATGTCGTGGTCGAGTACCAGTTCCAGGGCACGTACGAGGAGACGGCCCAGAAGGTGATCGCGGCCCTCCAGGCTCGCCAGGCGCCCGACATGGCCGTCTTGTCCGAGGCGAACTGGTTCCGGTTCTACGCGAACCAGTATCTCGCCCAGATGGACGAGTTCATCGCCGCCGAGGAGCTCGATACCAGCGACTACGTCGAGTCGTTCCTGACCGAGGGACAGCGGCAGGGCAAGCAGTGGTGGATGTCCTTTGCCCGGTCCACTCCGCTCTTCTACTACAACAAGCAGATGTGGGAAGCTGCCGGTCTGGAGGATCGCGGACCTAAGACCTACACCGAGTTCGCCGAGTGGGGACCGAAGCTGCTCAAGAAGGAAGGCAGTAACGTCACCCAGTGGGGGTTCCTCCACGCCCCGGCCGTGGACTACCTCTCCTGGCCGTTCCAGGGCACCATCTGGGCCTTCGGCGGTGCCTACTCCGATGAGGACTTCAATATCCGGATCACCGAGCCAAACTCGATCAAGGCGGGTGAGTGGCTCCGCTCGACGGTGACGGGCGGGTGGTCCACGGCGTCCCAGGATCGGACGACGGACTTCATCAACGGGGTCACGGCGTCGATCATGCAGTCGACCGGCACCATGGGTACGATCATCGCGAACGCGAAGTTCGATTTCGGGACCGCGTTCCTGCCCTCGGAGGTCAATCCGGGCTGCCCGACTGGCGGGGCCGGCCTCGGCATCCTGAGCACATCTCCGAAGGAGAAGCAGCAAGCGGCCTTCAAGTACATCGCGTTTGCCACCTCTCCGGAGATCACGACCTTCTGGTCCCAGAACACCGGCTACATGCCGGTGCGGAAGTCAGCCGCTGAAAGCCCGGAGATGCAGACGTTCTACGAGACAAAGCCGAACTTCCGGACGGCGGTCGAGCAGCTCGCGATCACCCAGCCGCAGGATCCCGCTCGCCGCTTCATTCCGGCTGGCGACAGGATCATCGGCGATGGGTTGGAGCATATCACCGACAACCCGGGGGAGGTCCAGCCAACTTTCGAGCTGTTAATGGCTAATCGCCACGAGGCCGCCGCCCCGATCCTTGAGCATTTGATGGGGGTCGCGGGATAGGCACCCTCCACGAAGCGGGCTGGTTCATCAGCGATGGAGGGCGGGGCGCCCGAGCGCCCGGCCTTCCTTATGAGCGGCCCTGCCCGTGCCCTTTTGCCTGTAGATGCGCGATGAGGTAGGAGCCGGTGCGGACTGAGTTGGATGGGTTCATCGCCTGACTTCTCGTCACATGTCGGCGGTCCCGTCTACGTGGATCCACATCGCGGGCTTGAGGCGGGTCTGTCGTCACTCGTGGTAGGGTGGCGAGCTGGCCGAGTGGGATGGAGCTGGGCCGATCTCATCTGCCCTCGGAGTGAGCCGTGTCTACTTCAGAGCAACCTCGCGAGGCCCGGTCATGGCTGCTGGCGATCGACAGCTCGACGGAGCAGGCAGGGATTGCCCTCGCCGATGGCCTGCGGTGTGCGGAGCAGACATGGGACGCTGGGCGGGCGCAGACAACGGCACTCCTTGCTGAGATCGACCATCTCCTTGAGGTCGTCGGGATTGGCCTAAGTGAGATCCAGGGGGTCGCTGTGGCCACCGGCCCGGGAACCTTTAACGGACTGCGGGTCGGGATGAGCATCGCCAAGGGGTTGGTGCTCGGGCTGGGGGTTCCCGTGTTTGGAGTGCCGACGCTGGCCGCTACCGCCCTGCCGTTTGCCGCGACCGGGCTGCCGGTGGTGGCCGTGGTGTCGGCGGGGCGTGGACGGATGGTGTGGGCCGCCTACGGGGTCCAAGCCGGCAACTGGAGTCAGACCGAGGCACCGCGAAACGGGCTCGTGTCGGAGCTGGCAGCGGACTTGGCTGGCAGGCCGTCGGGCGTGATCGTCACCGGAGAGCTCAACCCCGCGCAAGAGGACGCGGTCGCGGCTGTCCCAGGGGTTTTGCTTCCGACGCGAATCCTGCGCCTGCGCCGTCCAGCCGCTGTCGCGGAGCTGGCCTGGACGCGATTTCGGGCCGGCGATGCCGACGATCCGGTGGTCTTGGAACCGACCTACCTGCACGGTGAGAGAAGTAGCCCATCGTCGGCTCCCGGCAGGGAGTAGGTCATGAGGCAGGTTGCCCCGGGAACCTGAGGGTGCTACCGTCCACCGGGCTGCAACTGTCAGTGGGTCATTCAACGCCCCGTCGCAATGGCTGAAGGCTGAAAGCTCGAAGATGTACCGCATCGAGCCCATGACGCAGGACGACGTGCCGGAGGTGAGCCGGGTCGAGCGTCGCTGCTTTACCAATCCCTGGCCGGCTGCGGCCTACCGTCGGGAGTTGCGCGAGCCGGAGCACAACGTCTATCTCGTCCTGCGAGACTATCCTTCCACAGCGGCCGAGTCACCGGGCGAGGGATCCCGAAATGGCAATGGGGTAACTCGCGTCCCCGACGTGGGGCGCCCGCTCCCTCGGCTGCCGCTCCTCGCCTTCGGTCGGCGCGCGGAGGCGGAGGAGCGCCCCCCGATCATCGGCTTTGCCGGCATGTGGATCATGTACGACGAGGCCCATATCACCACAATTGGCGTTGAGCCGGACTCACGCGGGAGGGGTCTCGGCGAATTGCTGCTGGTGGCCCTGTCCGACGAGGCGCTGAGGCGCGGAGCCGGATGGTTGACGCTGGAGGTCCGGGTTTCCAATGAGGCTGCCCAGGCGCTCTACCGCAAGTACGAGTTCACCATCCAAGGGACGCGCCGGCGCTATTACAGCGACAACAACGAGGACGCCTACATCATGTGGTCGCCCTCCCTGCGTGATCATGCCTACCTCCAGCGGTATGCGTCTCTCCGTCGCAATATTGGCGACCGTCTCGGGCTCGAGTTCGCCCAGGCGTCATAACTCCGGCTCTCTCCGGCTGGTCCGGTCTGTTTTTCAACCTCCCTTCGGTGCCAAGATATCCAGCGGAAGCGGGGGATGTTCGCGTTCTCCGGGGTGAGAGCCCTGCTGCCCGACCCCGTAAAGTGCTGTCCCGTGCGTTCGGTCAGGCCGTCGTCGCTGGCGGCGTTCGTACTCCGGGGTTGCCCGTGAATATCCTCGGCATCGAAACCTCCTGCGACGAGACGGCCGCCGCGGTTGTAGCGGATGGTCGTCGCGTGCGGTCGAACGTCATAGCGTCGCAGATTGCGCTGCACCGAGCACACGGCGGTGTCGTGCCGGAACTGGCCGCGCGCGGCCATGTAACGGCGATCATCCCGGTGGTGGAGGCTGCGCTCCGTGAGGCCGGCATTGAGCGCGCCGGGGTGGATGTCGTGGCAGTGACCGAGGGGCCGGGATTGGCCGGGGCGCTGCTCGTCGGGGTCAACGTCGCCAAGGCGCTTGCCTACGCCCTCGGGCGGCCGTTGGTGGCGGTCAATCACCTTGAGGCCCACGTCTACGCGAACTGGCTCATGCTGCCGCCGGCCGATGGATCTTCGCCCGTGGCGGAGCCTCCTCCTGCCTTCCCGCTCATCTGCTTGCTGGTCTCGGGCGGGCACACCGAGTTGATCCTGATGACGGATCACGGCCGGTACCACCACCTGGGCAGGACGCTGGACGATGCCGCGGGAGAGGCCTTCGACAAAGGGGCTCGCTTGCTTGGCCTTGGATACCCCGGTGGACCGGTCATCCAGCGCGTTGCTGAAGCGGGAAACCCAAGCCAATTCGACCTGCCACGCGCTTGGCTGGCGGAGAGCTACGACTTCAGCTTCTCCGGACTGAAGACGGCGCTGCTCCGGCTGGCGGAGCCCTACCGTCTGCCTCAACCATCCGAGCCGGCACCCACCTCTGGTCCCTTTCCCGAGCACCGAGCGGCCGCCTTTGCACCGGATGCCCCCCTCGCTGATCTGGCTGCCTCCTATCAAGCCGCCGTCGTCGAAGTGCTTGCCGTGAAGACCGCTCGGGCGGTGGTGGAGTTTGGGGCGAAAACGGTGCTGCTGGCAGGCGGAGTGGCGGCGAACGCGGCCCTCCGGGCGCGCCTGCGGGATGAGGTCGCGAGGCGGTGTGAGCCTGAGTTGGGCCCCGTCCCAGTGCGTTACCCACCGCCGGCCCTCTGCACGGATAACGCGGCGATGGTCGCTGGCGCTGCCTTCTACGCCCTGCGCCGCGGCGCACAGGCAGGCTGGGAGACCGACATCCATCCACGGCTGCGCCTCACTGGGACCTAGCAGGCGGACGGGTGACGCGACACAGTGGGAACGAGGAGCGGACGGGAGAGGACGTCGATGGCCGTGGCTGCGACAAAGTTGAGGGTGGATGGTTGATGGCTGACGGGGTGGTTCCTGCTGCGGCGCGGGAGGTGGCGATTGAGGTGGCGCGGGACGCTGGAGCAGTCTTGCGCGAGCGGCTTGGGCGGAAACGTGACGTCCAATTCAAGGGCACGATCGACTTGGTGACCGACGCTGATCGGGCGGCGGAGACGCTGATCGCGGGCAGGTTGCGCGAGGCGTTTCCGGATCACCGGCTGCTGGGGGAGGAGGGCGCTTGCGGCTCGGCCGAGGCGGAAGGTCAGGTGGGGGAGGCTTCACCCTATGGCTGGGTGATCGATCCACTGGACGGCACCGCCAACTATGCCCATGGCTACCCGCACTTCGCCGTCTCGATCGCACTGGAACGGGCCGGCACGCTCCTGCTCGGGGTCGTCTACGACCCGATGCGGGACGAGTTGTTCGTGGCCGAGCGGGGCCGGGGCGCAAGTCTGAATGCAGTTCCCCTGCAGGTGACCAGGACCGATGAGTTGATTGGATCCCTCCTCGCTACGGGATTTCCCTATGATCAGACGGTCCGGGCGGAAGCGGCGGCTATCTGGAACGCCTTTCTGTACCTGACCCAAGGGGTGAGACGGGATGGCTCGGCCGCGCTGAATCTTTGTTACGTTGCCGCTGGTCGCCTGGACGGTTTTTACGAGCGGCCGCTGCAGCCATGGGACATGGGGGCGGGCGCCCTGATGGTCGAGGAAGCCGGGGGACGCGTCAGCGGTTTCGACGGCGGCCTGTTCGATCCCTATGGGCATGAGGCCATCGCCAGCAATGGGGTCCTACACGAGACGATCATGGGAGTCATCCACCAACAGATATTGGGGGGAGCGGCCGGCTGACCTGAATCAGCCATCGAGCCTGAGCACGCCTTGAGCCTAGGACGTGGGTTCGCGCTTCGGGGTGCCTGAGTGCAGGCCGGTTCCGCGGCGAATCGACGACATGGGGCAGGGTCGATCAACCGCCCGCAGAGCGCCGGGAAGGCAGCCTCTGGTGATCGGTACGGCGCTTAGCGTGTTCTCTCACGACCTCGACCCTGTCCGGGTTGCCCCCTGGTTCTTGAGGCTGGGAGGCTCGCTCGCTCATCGGCCCGGCGGGCCGAACCTACCAGCCCGTCGGTGGTCCAGGCCGATGTCCGGGCAAGTCTGCCTCCAGCGCCCCGGTCCGGTGGTCCGAACATTGCCTTAAGGCAAGTGAAGGCCGCGGCGACCTGGTCGCGGCAATGGTGGTTTGAGGTCGACGTGGGTAGTCAGCGCCACGGCGGGTCGGCGGGTGTCTTCGGCCCCCTCGGGATGAGGAACGCCGATCGGGCCGGCATCACGGACGTGACGAGGCCGTTGCCACGGAGCGCCACGGCGTACCGGTGGGCTGTCGGCGTTGGCGGCTTGCTCGTGCTGGCGGTGCTCGCACCCGCGCTGCGATGGGACCCGGATCTCGGCGTCCTGGTTCTTGCCGTGGTTCTCACCGAGATCCTGCTCCTGATGCCGATGGATCGGGGCACCCGCAGCTACATCTCACTCGCCTCGGTGTTTGTCTTCACCACCTTCCTTGGGTTCGGGGCCGTTGCGGCCGCCGCGGTCCACGTCCTCGCGCTCGCCATCGTGGCTCTGATCCCGTGGCGGGCCACGGAAGCGATGACCCCGAGGACCCTCCGGTTTCTTGTCTTCAACGGGGGGCAACTTGCCCTCTCCGCGATCCTCGCCGGCGTGGTCGTATGGGTTGTCTACCGTGTGCCGCTCGACGGCCGAGGTGATGACCAACCCGCCTCGATCGTGCTGTTCGCGCTGACGTACTTCCTGGTCAACAGCACCCTTGTCTCGGGCGCGGTCTGGACTCGGCTTGGCGCTAACGTGGTCCGGGATCGCTTTTGGACGGAGACAACCCGCTGGACGGCCCTTAGCCTGGTGGTCACTACTCCGCTCGCGCTCATTGTGGAGGCGCTGGCGGAACGGATCGGCTTCCTTCTCGGGGTGGCGCTGATCTTCGCCAGTTTGGTGGCGGTCGGGCGAATGATTGACCTCAATCTGCGTCTGCGGGAACGCAACCAAGCGCTTGCTCGGGCCACTGCCGAGTTGCGGACGCTGAATGCGGTCGGTCAGGCGCTCAGCGCGACCCTGGATCTGGATGCCCTGTTTGAAGAGTTGGCCCGCCAGGTGCAGCGGGTCGTCCCGGCGGACGCGTTCATGGTCGCCTTAGCGGATCGAGAAGCTGGGCTCCTCCGCTTCCCCTTCCAGATTCACGGTGGCGTGCGCCAGCCGGCGCGGGAGGAGCCGCTGGGCCAGGGGCAGGGGATTGTAGGGCGCGCGGTTCAGGCGGGCGTTCCCATCGTGGACACGGATATCGAATCCTTCGCGCTGCGCACTGTGCAGGGAGGAGCGGGTGCCCGCGATACGGCTCGAGATCGGTGGTTTGCCTCTGCGCTGGCCGTCCCCATTCGGGCAGGAACAGAAACTATTGGTGCGCTCTGCGTGAAGAGCCATGAGCGGGATGTTTATGGTACGGGACGGATCGACCTTCTGGTGACGGTGGCGGCGCAGGCAGCAGTGGCAATCCACAATGCCCACCTTTTTGCGGCCGAGCGGGCGGCGGTGCAAGCAAAGCAGGATTTCCTCTCCGTGGTCAGCCATGAGTTGCGCACGCCGATTACCTCCATCACCGGCTACAGCCAGTTGTTGCAGCGGCGCCTCCTCCGGGAGCGTGAAGCCGTGGCAGCCGCTCCCCTGGCGTCGCACCTGGAGATGGTGGAGGTGATCGAGGAGCAGACCCGGGTGCTTGGGCGGCTGGTCGATGATCTCCTGGAGTTGTCAAGGTTGCAGGGGGGCAGGCTCAGTTTCGTGATGGAGCGGGCAAACCTTGCCGAGATCGCGCGAGACGCGGTCGCCGGGCTGCCGCCGGATCGATCCGGGGCACCGCCTCGGGTCGCGCTTGATGCTCCCATCACAGCGCCCGTGCATGGGGATGCGGTGCGGCTGCAGCAGGTCTTTGACAACTTGCTGTCGAACGCGCTGAAGTATTCCCCCCCTGGATCTCCTGTCACTGTGACAGTGGAAGAGCGAGATAGATGGGTAGAGGTTGCGGTGACTGACCAGGGAAGTGGGATCTCACCCGAAGAGCAGACGCGCGTGTTCGAGCCGTTCACCCGGTCGGGAGCGGCGAGCGCGGGGGATCGGGGGCTCGGACTCGGCCTGAGTATCTGCCGCGAGATCGTCGCCGCCCACGGAGGGAGGATTTGGGTTGAGAGCTGCCAGGGGCAGGGCAGTGTCTTCCGGTTCAGCCTGCCGCTGGTCGCGTCAACCGGGCCTAATGCTCAAGCGAAGGGCCTCCATGGTGCCTCAGTTGCTGCGCGGCCTCCGAGATCGGCGAATGGAGAGGAGCACGCTGGTGCGGCACCCGTCGTTGCGTCTACCAACGCGGACTCGACCTCGCGTCGATAGGGACTGACCTCGCGATCTTTGGCCCAACCTACGATCCACGATGACGATGCTCGGCGGCGGTTGGCATGCTTTGCTAGACTGCCGCGACTCGCCGGGTCATCGAGGTGTTGGGCTTGCCGGCCCGGAGACGTGGTGAGCCGGCAGAACGTGACGTAGATGGGGACGGAGGCTCCAATGAAACTGGTGATCGCCATCGTCCAGGATGAGGACACCGATGCGCTGACTCAGGCGTTGATCGGCGGCGGGCATCGGTTCACCAAGGTGAGTACGACCGGGTCGTTCCTGCGCACGGGGAACACGAGTCTCCTTATCGGGGTGGAAGACTCGGCCGTGGCATCGGTGCTCGGCGTGTTGCGCCGGACCTGCCGGCGGCGCACGCAGATCGCGGTGCCCTATTCTCCCGCTCTGGAGCCAGGCCTGCTCTACATGCCTGAGAACTTTGAGGTGGAGGTGGGCGGCGCCGTCGTCTTCGTCGCCGACGTGGAGCGGTTTGAGCGGCTTTAGACGGGCTGTCAGTCTACGGCCGTTAACGCCTGAGGCGAGTGCGAGCCGTGATGCATGTGCGCCGAGGATGGCGACCAAGACGGGCGGCCGCTGATGGGCCGCCCACTGATGAGGAGGCCCTGTGGCGGTTCAGGCGAGTTCGAATCCGTGGACGGCGCGAGTTGACCGGGACGCGATCGTGGCAATGGCCAGCGAGTTGGTCGCGATTCCCAGCCCAAGCGGCGCTGAGCACGCCGTGATGGATCACGTTGCTGCTTGGTGTGCGGCCCGCGGCATCGAGCACGAGGTGGTGGCCAAGGATGCGGCACGGCCGAACGTGGTGATCTCTGTCGGGGATGCGACGGCCGGTCCGACCCTGGTGATGAACGGCCACCTGGACACCGTGCCCGTGTCCGACGCGGCCGCCTGGGAGTCGGGTCCGTTCCAACCCCGTTTGAGCGCGGATGGGAAGCGACTCTTTGGGCGCGGCGCGTCCGACATGAAGAGTTCTACCGGCGTGATGATCTATCTGATGGATCTGCTCAAGGATGCCCCGCTGCGAGGCCGGCTCCAGGCCCATGTGGTCTCCGACGAGGAACTAAGCGCGCGGTTCGGCACGATTCATCTCACGGATGAGATCGCCGCCGGGCGCCTGCCGCGGCCCGATTACTGCCTGATCGGGGAGAAGAGCGACCTCAAGGTCCGGAACGCGGAGCGCGGCATCCTAGGCCTGGGGATCAAGTTCATCGGCCGCGCGTCCCACACCGCCGCCGCCCGGGCGACCGGGATCAACGCGATCGCCAAGGCGGCCAAGGGGGTGCTGGCGCTGGAGCAGGACCTGGACAAATTCCACCCGTCGGTCGGCCAACCGGTGATCAGCGTCAACTCGATCCAGGCCGGGGTGGCCCACAACGTGGTGCCGGGGGAGTGCAGCGTCACCGTGGACCGGCGGCTCATTCCCGGTGAGACGAAGGAGAGCGCGGTGGCCGAGGTTCGGGCGGCGTTGGATGCGGTTGCGGCCGACGACCCGGATTTTGCCTACGAGCTGACGGTGGACCCCCACGGCGACTTCATCGAGGCCAACATCACCCCAGAGGATTCGCCGCTGGTGCGGGCGCTTCAGGAGAGCGCGCGGACGGTGATGGGGCAGGAGCCGGAGTACTTCGTCGCCTGGGCGGGCGCCACCGACGGGCGGTTCTACCGGCAGGCCGGGATCGACACGGTCGGGTTCGGGCCGGGGGGCGAGCGAGCGCACGGGGCGAACGAGGCGGTCTACGTCGACGATCTGGTCGTCCAGGCCAGGGTCTACGTGGAGACGATCACCCGCCTGCTGGGCGCGGTCTGACGTGCCGCTGCGGGGAGCAAGGGCCTACGTTCCTGAGGTCGCGCGCAACTCTCGGTGTAGAGGCGGATCGTGCGGTCGTAGCCGCGGAGGTTTGCTGCGTCGGGGTTGGCGAGCAACAGATCCAGCAGTTCCACCAGCGCCGCCTGGCCGTCGCCGGCGCTGAACCGGGCCAAGGCCAGAAAGACGCGGATGGCGCCGTCGGCCGGGAACCGCTCGCGGCCCTCGGCGAGAATCCGCACCGCCTCCTCGGGTTGGCCGACGTTGCGCAGCGTGCTCCCGAGACCGACGTAGGCGCTCGCCAGATCATCCTCGCCCAGGCCGAGCGCGAAGGCTTGCCGGTAGGGGAGGAGGGCTTCTTCTTCCCGGCCTTCCCGGTCGTAGGCGCAGGCCAGTTCGTAGTGAACGCGGGGATTGTCCGGCTCGCGGCTCACGAGTTCCTGGAAGTGGGCGATCGCGGCCTCGCCGCGCCCTTCCCGGGCGAGGAGCCGGCCGGCGGCCACCCGATCCTCGAAGCCGAGATCGGCCCGCCCTTGGGGGTGGGACGCGGCCACGCCTACGCCTTCAGCCAGCGGTCGAGCCAGGCGACGAGGCGGCGCATCAGGTCGATCTGGTGGGCCCGCTCCTGGATGCCGTGTCCCTCCCGGGGGTAGCGGACGAACTCCGTGGGCACGCCGAGCGTCTTCAGGGCGCGGTGGTACTCCATGCCCTGGGTCGGATGAACGCGGGCATCCTGATCCCCGTGCAGGATCAGGGTCGGCGTCTTGACGTTCATGATGTGGCGGATGGGCGAGGATCGCCAGTAGTGGTCCAGGTAGTCGTAGGGCTGGCCCGGGTAGAGCCAGAGATTCATCGCCGGGATATCGTCGGTGCCATGGTCGGAGACCATGTTCGCCAGGCCGGCGCCCATCACGGCCGCCTTGAAGATGTCGGTCTGGGTGATCGTCCAGGCGGTCAGGTA
>JAUJMG010000186.1 GCA_030446955.1 Thermomicrobiales bacterium | reverse complement strand
TGGCAACGGCACCGGCAGCAGGCGTGCGTCTCGCCCCTGCCGATGCCGCCACCCGTGGCACTCAGTTGTGCCTTGGCTTACAGGCTAGCGAGTGTTGTCCTCGAAGCCGGCGGGAGTGGTCCCATCGCCGCCGCCGTTGCCGATGCCATTGTTGCCCCGCAGCATGTCGTCAAGAACCTGGCGAAGCTGGCCACGAAGCACCTCGATGTCGGTGTCAACGTCGATCTCGACGTCGATCTCGTCATCGTCGGTGTTCTGGTCGTTGTCGGTGATCGTGCCGATGTTGTCCGACTCCTGGTCCTGGTCCAGGTCCTGGTTGTTGACGTTGGTCTGCTCGTTGTCCTGGGTCAGAACCGGGTTCAGGGTCGCGTCCTGCTCGCCGTTCTGGTCGACGTCCTGATCCTGGTCCACGACGCTGGCATTGGCCTGGTTGGTGTCCCCGACCTCGGTGTCGTTGTCGTCCCAAGAGTAATCGTGCTCAGCGTACTCGCCGCCGGCGTTGAAGGCATTGTCCTGCGCGACGTCAGCGGTCTGGGTCAGGTCAACGTTCTGCTCCTGATCCAGGTCCTGCTCGACGTCCTGGTCCAGGGTCTGAGTCTGGGTGCTGTCGTTCTCCTGGTCGACGTCCTGATCCTGGTCGGCGTCCTGGTCCTGCTCGGAGTCGATCTCGACGGTGTTCTCGTCGTCGTCGTCCACCTGGGCGACCGCCACGCTGAGAGTGCCGACGAAGGCGAAGCTCAGCGCGAGCAAGAACATGGCGACGAAGCGGGCGAGCGTGCGGGTCAGTTGCATAGGTGCCTGCCCTCCGTGTGACCCCGTTCGGGTCCCATCACTATCTTTCGTCACCGAGGGGGTTGGCTATGGACGCACTAGCCAAATCTCTCGGGTAACTTGACCTTATGGTAGCAGAAGAGTCAACTGTACGAACAGCAACGCTCTTCGATCTCGCCGTGTCTCGGTCAGGAATCGGTCCTCTCGCGGGCCGATGTCGCCCTTTCGGGTCGTTTGGTCGTAAGCACCAGGGAGGAGACCGGCAGACTACGGGCCCGCCGTAAACAGGATTCTCGAGGTGCCGAAAGGAACCGTGTTGCTTTGCCTGACCCAGCGACGCAACCGCCAGATTTACCCTGCCGGACGACCGCCCAGTTGTGTCCTTGCGAGCAATGAAGGGGCGGCGGGGAACCCATCCCCCGCGAGATTTAATACGGAGTCAACATCTGTGTTCCGCCGACTGGCAGAGCGTGGGTGCATTTCCGGGTCAAAGGGGCTCCCGGTCGAGGGTTGGCCGTCACCGCTGCCTTCAGGCAAAGGCTGTAGGAGGCCCAGGCGGTTGGTCCAGCCGGGCAATGCTAGTCGATGCGTTCGCTAGTGCTTGAGATGCGGCCACCCGAGTTGGAACCCGGCTCTCCTGGCTACCGCGGCTCGGCTCTCATACCAAATCTGTCCGAAGGGTGGTCCGTCCTTGCGGCGTCGGCGTCTGCGTGCCTAGTGATGCATCCCCGGGCTCCCCCACGAAGCCCCTCTGGGACTGAGCACGGACGGGCGATCACGAACAACCAGGCGATCAACTGGATTCCGTATCAGTGGCTTGACCGTCCGGGGGCATTCCGGGGGGGGCGAACGGCCCGGGAGCGCTTGGGGATCCTGCTGGAGCGCCACGAGGTCGGGAGCGGGTACGACTACTGGCGTCAGGAGCCACTGGTATCCGGCATCTGGCTTGTCTTCTTCGTTGCCAGGCCCGTCGCCGATTTCGACGGCCGCAACTCCAGGGTGCTCATAGAACGTGCGGGGGGAGACTTCCGGTGGGAAATCCTCAGGCGCAGCCCGCAGGGACTCAACGCCTTGGCCTTCGCCAGCACGTAGCTCCCGACGCTCCTGACTTGCTTCACCGCGGAGCACGTCGCGATGTTTTGGGATGTCGCCGTCGAGCACCGAGGCGCCCACGACCCGATCCCTGGACTCGATGACCGAGGCGGTGTGGGGGAGGAACGACCTGCGCGACCCAGGCACACGGCTCATCCTCGCTATGGAACACGGGGAGCTACGCCATCGCCTTGCGTCGCACCGTCAGGTGGGCCTCGAGGATCCCGCCGACATCCTCGGGTCGGGCCGGTCGCATAGGGATCGGTGCCATGTCCAATGTCCAACTCCGACAAAGGCACGTGCGGACGTATTGCGTAGGCTCCGTGCCTTGCCATCCTGGACGGGAGCCTACCGCGTGGTTGGCGAGCGATGACTTTACGGAGCGATGCACCACGCGGCAGCGGTCAGTCTCGTCGCCTGAGTCACGGGCACGTTTCTCATGCCGGACCTACCATCATGGAAGAGCGGAGCCGACTGGAGCGAGGAGGAGAGGGTTGGTGAGCGGTAGCATGACCAAGGAGCAGTTGGTCGAGGTGCTACGGGCAGAGCGGGCACGTTGGGAGGCGCTGCTGGAGGAAGTCGGGGAGGAGCGGATGACGCGGCCCGGCGTCTGTGGGGACTGGTCGGTCAAGGACGTGCTCGGCCACCTCGCGGCCTACCTGCGGTTCTGGGGGGCGCAAATTCGGGGGGCGACGACGGGGGTGCCGCCTACGACGCGGGAACTGTTCGACGTCGAGACGCTGCCGGAAGGCGCCGGAACCTGGTCGCCGGAGGAGCAGAATACGGCGATCCACGCCTTGTACGCCGATCTCCCGCCCCAGATCATCCTTGGGAAGTGGCGCGAGGCATTTGACCTCTTGACGGAGGGCGTGGCGGCGCTGCCAGATGTGGATGTGACCAAGCCGGGACGGTTCCCCTGGGCAGGAGAGCGGCCGCTCGCGGAGGCAATGGCCGGAGACACGTACCAGCACGCGGCTGCCCATGCCGCGGAGGTGCAGGGATGGCTTGACCAGGTTCGCAGTTGATGGCCTTCTTTTCCGATTCTCGGCAGGGCGTTGGGGGTTGCATGTCCGCAACCTGGAGTGGCTCAGAAATCGATCTGGAGGCTGGAAGCGCCAACGGAAGGGGATCAGGACGGATGTGAACCGACTCCCGTACTCAGGTCTCCAGCCACTCCTGCTCGACCTGGGGTCGGGGGTGGACGCTGGTGACGCGGAGGCGCCCCTCGCCGGCGTTGACGAACCTGTGCGGCGTACCGGCCGGGACCACGACGACCTGACCGACCTCGGCATCCAGCGATTCCTGGCCGGCCGTGAACCGGGCGAGTCCCTCCTGGACGACGAAGACCTCTTCGTAGGGGTGACGGTGCAGGGGCGGGCCCTGGCCGGGCGAGAAGTCCACGACGAAGATGGAGATGCTAGCTCCGTGCTCTTCCCCCCGGAACAGGAATTGGGTTGGGCGGCTGCCCTTCAACTCTTCCCAACTGATGACCCGTCCCGTGAGCATCTCTAAGCGGACAGGCTCCTCGGCGTCCAGGGCAGGGATGGTAGTCCTGCCCTGGATCGGTCTGCGGTCCGACTCGGGTAGGGTTTTGAGATCCATGGTGCTTGCTCCTTGACCGGCAGAGCGGTCCATGATCGGTGCCGAAGATCGCTGCCGTCGTATCTGAGACTGGCTTGTGCTTGGAGGCAGTGGTCGTGGTGCGAGCGGGAGTGCGCTGCCACGATCAGGTCCGTGGCAGCGCGGCATCGTTAGGCGGTGGTGCCCCCATCAGGGGTCAAGCCGCTGACCACTGGACGCCATGCTGAGCCAAGGTTGCGACGGCGGAAGAGGACGCCGGCGGCGGCGAGAGCGGCGAGACCGATTACGGTAAAGAGGGCGCCGACTCCGCCGAAGAGGTAGACGCCCGAGGTGTCGGCGCCCGTTTCGAGCACGGCTTGGTCCGGGTCGTCCGGGTCGTAGAAGACGGTCAGGGTGGTCCCGGCCGGGTAGCGATTGACGATCCCGTAGGCGTGATCGGCCCCGCCGCCGTAGCCGTCTGCCTTGACGCGGTGGCCGAGGTAGGTTTGGGCGCCGACGGTGTACTCGTAATGAACGGCGGGGGTGTAGGTGTAATGCGTGCGCTGCCGATCGTTCATGTCCCGGCGGGTTTCGACCCTCTCCTGGACGTCAGCCGAGATCACCCGGCCAGTCGTGGTGGGCCAGGATTTGGTCGCCTGCCCGTCACGGTAGCCGTCGATGCCGACAGCCACGAAGATGACGCCGAGGCCGAAGAAGACCACTCCAAGTACGAGGGCGCCGAATAGTGATCCCTTCGATCCCGTGAAGTGCAACCTGCCGCTGAGCCATACCATGCCGTCTGCTCCCTTGTTCGGTTCCGCAATGTGGTCGTTCAGACCCGGAACCACGATAGGAGGCAGGTACGGCGCGAGTGCGGACGCGGTGTCACGATTCGGTCACGGTCTGGGGTTGAGGGAAGGATGCGGATGACGGGTGTGAGCCAAAGCCGAGCCGTCGCCCTTGGAATCAGCGGTAGCTCTGAGGTACTGTCGGCGTCCCGTCCGGCGATGTTGTCACGGCTGCCTTTGGGCGCTTGAAGACGTAGTAGGTGGTGCCGGTTCCCACTGGAACGGTGGCGACCAACTCCCAGCCCTCCTCGCCATACCGGTTCAGGTGCTCGGTCCGCAACTCGGATGCGGTCGTCAGCGCCAAGTACTCCCAGCGCTGGATCTCCTGCTGCATCGCCTCACCTCACCTGGCTGATGTGACCTGTCCTCGCGCTTAATCCTAGCCAACTCGCCGCTCGCGCCCGACCGGCACGTCCCGGGGTCACTGCCCTCCTCTTGGACTCTCGCCTATCCCGACAAGGACAATGGCAGACGGGGCAGACGAGGAGCAAGACTGACGGCCCCGGGCTTCGTCTCGCGGCTATCAGCGCTCGATTAACTGGAGAGGTCTCCGCCGAATGACCAACCGGCGTGTGGAGCGACGAAGAGCGTCACAATTCCCAGGCTCGTGAACGACTCGTCGGAGATCGAGACGGGGTAGGTCGTCAGGTTGTCCTGCGGTTCGACTCGCTTGCCTTGGCCGATCGTGGAGTTCTCGTCGCCCCTGACTCTCACGCTGGTGCCAAGTCGACAAACATGCCGACGAAGCTAAACGTGGTAGGGATGAGGATGTGGGTGCTGTCGACAACATGAACGGGCAATCCGGCACGGACAAGGATCTGGATGGTCTCGGCGCCGCAGGCAAGGGTGATGAACTCCGCGTTCCGGTTGTTGAACGCTGCAGCCGGGTGCTGCAGGCACATAGAAGACGTCGATAGGTTTCGTTAGTCATCGTCCTCGTCTTCGTTCTCGCCTTCGTCCTCGCCCCCCTCCCCGCCGCCTTCCTCACCGCCACAGCCGGCCAGGGCAAGGACGGCTCCTAAGCCAGCGGCACCCACCAGCGAGCGCAGCACCTGACGCCGCGACGAGGCGCCGGGAAACGGGGTGTCGTCGTCGGGATACTGGTCGTCCAAGAGAACACCTTCCTGGAACGGCGGGTGGTGGTCCGCCGGCGAACGGTCGCGGTCGTAACAGCGCGGAGCATACCAACTCCACGGCACGGTTGGAGCGGCCGCGTGACTGCCGAGTTGCGCGTTCGAGAGCAGCCGCGTGCTCGGGAGGGGGCTGCCTGTGGCAACCAGGGATGGGTTAGATGAGCCTGCCGGCCGCTTGACGACCTGCTTGGCGCACTTGGATCGAAGGAGGACTTTTGTCGTACAGCCTTGTCGTTGGCCGGTCCACCGAACGCGAGTTTAGGGCGCTGAGCCCAGCGGTGGAGACACGAACCGGGAAGCAATCACGGGAACTGGCGGAGGATCCCCGGCCTGCCTAGGGCGTGTCCATCAACCGGGTGACAGCCCAAGCCTTGTCCCATGGACAGGAATACGTTGACCGACGCGCCGTGGGAGTAACCTCGACGCCTGTTCAGGCCGTCGACGTTCGGGATGTCGATCCACCCCTGCTCCGAACGACTACTTGCTAGAAGCGATCCGATGTGGACGCCGGATCGCCTCTGACACACCGAGCCTTTCGGTGTCGACCGCCGGGGGGCCTACGAACACAGGCTCCACGTAGTGCGTCTAGGGGAGGCTCAGATGGCTCGAACCAGCACCTATCTCAACTTCGACCGCAGTACCGAGGCGGCGTTTACCTTCTACAAGTCCGTCTTCGGCACCGAGTTCGTCAACGGCATCATGCGCCATCGTGATGTGCCAGTGCCGGACGGTCAGCAGGGGCCGAGCGCCGAGGATCTGGATCTGGTCATCAATGTCCAGTTGCCGATCCTTGGCGGCCACGTGCTCATGGGCACGGACGCCCCGGAATCCATGGGCTTCACGCTCCACCAGGGGAACAACGTCTATATCTGCCTCGAGCCAGATACGCGAAGCGAGGCCCACGCGCTGTTCGCCGCGCTGGCTGCGGGGGGCACCGCCCAGATGCCGCTGCAGGAGATGTTCTGGGGGGACTACTTCGGCTCCCTGGTCGACCAGTTTGGCGTCCAGTGGATGATCAACTGCGCCAGCAAATCGTAGGGACCACGGACGTTCGGGACGAGGTTGTGGACACGCCCTTGTCACACCGGTTGAAGGGATGCCCCATCCGCCGGCTGCACCCCGGCGACCGCCACATTGGGTAGACCGTTTGGGGCGAGACAAGGCGTGGCGCGCTCCTCGGCTTGGACCGTAGATGGTTCGGGACTCGCCGCCTGACCGTGGTGAGTTATGAGAGGCGAGCGTGGTTGCTTCCGAGCGCGGGGATCAATCCCCGTGCTCACCCCATGAAGCCGGCTCAAGCCGGCTGATGGTCTCCGGGATGGCGCCGGATTGGAGTGGGCGCCGCGGCGGCGTGCGCACGCGCGGTTAGGAGCAACCGAGACTGTTGGCGCAGTTAAGCCACGTGTAGCAGGCGCAGTTGCGGACCGTGATATGGCCGCAGACAGCGGGGCAACGTCAGGCGATCGATAAGGGTGTTGCTATAGTTGTGGGCGAGGCAGACTGTGGAGAACTTCGCTGCAGCGAAGGGATGAGTGCTATGGCTCAACTCGACGCGACCGTCGATATGGTGTGGAGCGCGTTTCGTGCTTTACCCCCCGAGGCCCGCGATCGGTTTGTCGAGAGAATGGTTGCCGACGTGGCCCTCCGCGAAGAACTCGAGGATCTGCTAGACACGCAAATGGCCAACGAGCGGCTGGATGAGCCGGTTAGGCCGCTCGACGACGTGCTGGGCGAACTGGGGAAGACATAGGATCGTGGGTTGTACGCTATTGTCATTGGCCGCTCCGCCGAAAGGGAACTCAAGGCGCTCACGTCGGAAGTCGGACGACGGATCGGAGCGCGATTGCGAGCGCTTGCTGAAGAACCGCGCCCAGCCTAATCAAAACGCCTGAAGGGCAGCTCCTACTTCCGGCTGCGCGTTGGCGACTCTACGTGTGATCTACGCGGTTGATGACGAAGCACAGGTGGTGACGATCCTCGCCGTGGGTCATCGGCGAGACGTGTACCGAGAGACGTAGGACGCTCAAGATCAGTTCTTGTGAATTGCACGTGGGGACCGGCTACACCGGTCCCCACGTTGGCTTTGGCTACAGCGGTTCTCGATTTAGTTGACCTTGGGGAGAGGATAGCCGCAGTGGGCG
>JAUJMG010000185.1:4485-7567 GCA_030446955.1 Thermomicrobiales bacterium | reverse complement strand
TTGGTTTTTACGTGGGTTTTATAGCGCTATGTGGTTAACCCGGCTGGCCCGGGCCAAAGTGGGGGTCCCCCCCACCCCCCCCACCCCCCCCTCCCGTGCCCCCACGGGATTTAGGGGGCCCCGCGGCAATCCGCGGGGGGGCCTCCTTACGTCCGGGCTTCGTCTGCCTCGCCCTGCACCGATCCGCTCGCTGGTGCGGGGCGACCGTAGGCGTGCTCAGCCCCCTGTTTCCAGCAGGGCGTCGAGTGCGCCGCAGAGCGCCGCCAGAGCACCGTAGGCTACGCCGCCCGGTCGCAGATCGGCTTCGGGGGCCCGTGCCAGGGTGCGAGCGAGCGCCAGGACCTCGGAGCGCAAGCGGTCGGCATCGTACGGTGCCGCACCTGCCGCGTCGGCGGCGCGGCCCAGGGCCACCCGCTCCGCACGGCCGCCGCTCGCCGCGGCCGTGAGCGCCGCTAACAAGGCACCGGCCGGGTCCTCCGCGACGACGGCGCCGCTCAGGTTCCGATTGGCCGGAATTGGCCCGGGTGCCGCAACCCGCAGATCACTCAACGCGGCGACGGCCGCCGCGACATCCTCCGGGTCTGGAAGTGGGACCGCACGGAGCGCCCGGGAGAGGCGCATGGCCTCGTCCGCCGGCAGGTTGTCGGTGACAATCGCCGCCCGTAGCGCTTCCTGACCTGCCGGCGTCAACCCCTGGAGAGCCCGGCTCTGCTTCTCGCTCAAGCGTCCAGCGCGGATATCCTCCCGCGCTGCGTCCGGTAGCTTCTCGGTCCCAAGGAGCTGGAAGAGGCGGCTGCGGCGGACGCCGACCGCCTCGGCGACCTGCTCCCAAGGCGCGTCGCCGAGTTGGGTCTTGAGTGCCCGTAGGGCGGCGGCCCGGTCCACGGCGTTCAGGTCGTCGCGGACGATGTTCTCCATCAACTGCTGGATGAGCCGGCGGTCCTCCGGCACCTCCCGCACGATGGCCGGGATGGCCTCCAGCCCGGCGAGGCGAGACGCCCGCCAGCGCCGCTCACCGTGGAGCACCACGTAGGTGTCACGCGCGGCGTCGTAGCGGACCGCGATCGGCTGCAGCACCCCTTCGATACGGATGCTGGCCGCCAGTTCCTCCAGCTTGGTCTGGTCGAAGGAGCGGCGGGGCTGGTCCGGGTCTGGCTCGATCCGGTCGAGCCGAATCTCCTTTGCGGTGGGGAGGTCCGCGACGCCGACCGCCTGGGGGCGATGGTCGGTGAAGAGCGCGTCGACCGTGAAGCGCTTCCGTTTGCCGGCAGCCGCAGGCTCAGACGGGGCGGGACGGTTGGCGGTCAGGCTAGACACGGATCGGCCCCCTCCCGGCAGCAGCCGCCACCCGGGGCTCCCCGCTCAGCCCCGATGATCGGCTGCCTCCGACCACAGCCGGCGGCGCTACATCGCGGGCAGCGGGCGCGGGCCGAACCTCTCCACTGCCCTCGCTCGCGGCGCCCTGCTGCTCAAGCCAGGCGCCCACGTCGCGGTAGGCAGCGGCAACGGGGGAGCGCGGCATGTACTGGAGAATGCTGGTCCGCTCCGCCGCCGACTCGGCACTCTTGACGGAGAGGGGCACGGCCGGGAGCAGTGCAAGATTGGGGAACTCTTCGCCAAGCGTCGTAAGCATGTCGGCGGCCAGGCGCGAAGAGTGGTGAACCTTGGTCGGGAGGAAGCCGAGCACCTGCAGATCCGGGTTGAGGCGGCGGATCCGGCTGATCGTCTCGAAGAGTCGACGCAGGACCATCAGCGAGAGGGGGTGGGGCTCGATCGGGATCACCAGTTCCCCGGTTGCGACCAGGATATTGACGGAGATCACGTTCAGCGCCGGGGGGGAGTCGATCAGGACGTAGTCGTAGGGGGAGAGGTCGGCGGCACGGAGACGGTAGTCGAGCTGTCGCTCCCGCTCCAGAACGTTCAGCAACTCCAGCTCGGCGGCCGCCAAATCCGGGTGGGAGGGGACCAGGCTGACGCCGGGGATGGTCGTGCCGACCGCGACCTCGGCGATGCTGAGACCCTCCTCCAGGAGCAGGTCGTAGACGGAGTTTTCGAGGCGGGCGATATCCACCCCGGTCGCCATCGTCAGGCTGGCCTGGGGATCGAGATCCATCGCCAGCACCCGGTGGCCGCGCTCGGCAAGCGCCGCGGCGACGTTGAGGGTGCTGGTGGTCTTGGCGGTTCCGCCCTTCTGATTAAAGAAGGCGACGATGCGGGCCATCGGCCTGGTCCTCTCCGTGGGGGATGGACGGCGCCCCTCGCCGGCGCGACCTCAGTGTACGTACGGCCTTGGCAGAATAGCACACCCGTTGTCCGCAAGGCAAGGGAAATGGCAGAGTCAGCACTTCTCGGCCTCCCTGGCCCGTTGCACAGTGTGCGACCTGGCAGTAGCGTGCGGGCGCCGTTCCTCGTGCCGACTTGAGAGGTTATGTGTCCATGAACCGTGCATCCAGTGAAGACATTCGTCGAGATGCTTCCCGAACGCCGCCAGATGAAGCACTGGGTGTTCGCTTGGTTGGAATCGATGTTCCCTTTGGTCAGATCGTGCGACTTGTGGCAAAGGTCGTCGTTGCCATCATCATCGTCGTCCTCCCCATCTATCTGCTGCTCGCCGTGTTGCTGATTGGGTGACCGTGGGAATCGGGTGGGCACCCAGCAACTTCTCGCGGCGGTTGCAAGGCGGGACGGTGCTCCGTGCTTCGGTTTCCATGGAGGCCCGCTAGCCGCGTCTCGATTGACGGTCCTTGGCTGGTGATCTGGGCAGTTGGGTAGGCGGCCAACGCGTGTGGACGGGCAGGGGGTGAGTGTGGTGTCACATGTAGCCGGTGTCGATCCGAGTGAGGCAGAGGGGGAGCTCCGGGCCATGCGCCGGACCATGCTCCGGGCGTAGACCGCAAGGTGGGACGCGCCGCTGGCGAACCGCCTTGCGGTCTACGCCCCTTGGAAAATCGAGGGCCGGGATAACGCGGACGGGCATCGTGGTCGCGGGGTTGGTCGAGCCTGGATCTCAGGCGCTGATCAGCCGGCGGATCACTGCCCTCAACGGGTCGCAATTCGAGGAAACCAACGGGGAGACCTCGAG
>JAUJMG010000185.1:0-4385 GCA_030446955.1 Thermomicrobiales bacterium | reverse complement strand
GGATCACTGCCCTCAACGGGTCGCAATTCGAGGAAACCAACGGGGAGACCTCGAGCGAGGATGAGCTGAAAGCGTACGACCAAAGCCAAAACGTGCATGTGGTGCAACGCACCGCTTGCACCGCAACAGAATCGCACGACGGTCAGATGGATATGACCCCGTAGGCGGACGAAAGCAGCCCAGAAGCAGGCCCAGCCGGGGCAAGCGGTAACTCCGGTCGCGTCGCGCTGCCTCCACCCGGGGCCAGGCGCTACGGCAGAAGCCGCCCTTAGGCCCCTTCGATGTCTCCCCACAGCACCCTCACCGGCTCCTGACCCGTACATCACCTGGTTGTTAAAGGTTGAGGCACGGCGGGCACGTTTGGCCCCCAGGACACTGGTGACGGCGTAGACGACGTTGAGACGCACGCCCTCGACACGCTCGGTTCTGGTGGTGGAATCGCGTTCTTGAAGACGGCGTTCCTCCGCTGGAGCCGCCGAGGCATCTGTTCTTTTTGATTGGCACATACCTTGCTTCTGCAGCGCTCGACAGCGGGACTCCGGCTCCTCGAGCAACGCCAAGAGGGACGAGCGTCGCTCCGTGTTCAGAAGCGCAGTGTGGCCGATATATCTCAATCCCAACCCGGTAAGGAGGAGCCAACATATGTCTCGGGACAAGAATCTTGAGTTGTCCGCTCCCGTAGCATCAACGCCGTCAAGGCGAGTGAACCAGGGACCGGTGATGCCCATCGGCGGTGGTGAAGAAAAGGATGGCGATGGAGGCAAAGAGGTCCTGCAGCGCTTTCTTGATCTCGCCGGCGGCAAGCAGGCTCGTATCGTCGTGGTGCCGACGGCGTCCGAAACACCCGAGGAGATGAGTCAACCCTACATCGACGTGTTCAGCGAGCTAGGTGCAAAGTCGGTCGAGGTCCTGGATGTCCGGGAGCGTCAGGACGCGAATAGCGACGCCTGCGTCCAACTTCTGGAAGGAGCGACGGGGATCTTCATCACCGGTGGCGCCCAATCCCGCCTTGTCGCGCTCCTGGCCGGCACGCTCGCCATGGAGTGCATCCGCCTGAGGAATGCCGACGGGGTTGTCGTCGCGGGAACGAGCGCAGGCGCCTCGATCGTGGCGAGTCATCTGATGTCAGGTGGCACCGGCCTCGCCGGCAACAGCGGCAGCGCCGCGGCCCGGAAGGGCATGGTCGAGTTGGTCGCCGGGTTTGGGCTGCTCCAGGACATTATTGTCGACCAGCACTTCAGCCAGCGCGGACGGATGGGCCGGTTGCTCTCCGTCTATGCCGCCAACCCGGGTCTCCTGAGCATTGGCTTGGACGAGGACACGGCTGTGGTGATCGACCGTGAGGGCATCCTGGAGGTGCTGGGAAGTGGCATGGTCACCATCGTGAACGGGCGGAATGCGACCTCCGACTACTACGAGCGGGACGTTGGCGAGGTCCTGACGGTGGTCGATTCCCATCTGTTCGTCCTTGGGCCCGGTCGTCGCTTCAATCTCAACACTCGTCGCCCGATCATGACCTGACATTCCGATGGGTGACGATTTCTCCCTCCTCAAAAGGGCCACTATGCTGGCCCGCTCAGGATTTCAGCCCGGTAGATCTGGAGTTTCATGATGGCGACGTTGATGGCCGAGATCACCCGTGGCGATTTGATCGAAAGCCGCCACCTCGGGCACGCGGTGGTGGTTGACGGGAACACGGACGTGGTGGCTTGGGCTGGAGACTCCGAAACGCGGATGTTCTTCCGGTCGTCGGCCAAACCCTTCCAGGCCACTCCGCTGGTGGCGAGTGGCGCTGCCGATGCGTACGGCTTCACCACCGAGGAACTGGCCCTGGCCTCTGCCTCCCACAATGCAACCGCCCGCCATCAGGCGGTTGTCGCCTCGATGCTGATGAAAGCCGGTCTCCACGAGAGCGATCTCCAGTGCGGGATCGCCCCTCCCATGGATGAGGAGGAGAAGGCCCGCGTGACTCTGGGCCTCACGCAGCCCTCGCTCATCCAGTGCGAGTGTTCGGGCAAACATGCCGGAATGCTGGCCGCCTGCCGGCACCAGGGGTGGCCGATTGAGGACTACCTGGAGCCGGACCATCCCCTGCAGCAGGAGATCCGGGCGATTCTCGCCGCAGCGTGTGGCGTACCTGCCGACTCGCTGGACGTGGCGACCGACGGGTGCAGCCTTCCCACCTATGGCGCCCCGCTCCGCGCCTTCGCCACCGCCTACGCGGTGCTCGCCGACCCGCATGGCGCGCGCTGGGACGGGCAAGAACGGTACCGGGCCGCCCTGCTTCGCCTCCGGGAGGCAATCGTGACGTACCCTGATCTGGTGTCCGGCGATGGTGAGATCGACACGACCATTATGCGCGTCACCGGGGGAAAGGTCGTCGCCAAGTTGGGGGCCGAGGGGCTGCTCTGCATGGCCATCCCCGAGCGTCGCCTGGGCATTGCGATCAGTGACAGCGGTGGCTCGGAGCGTGGTATCGGTCCTGGCGCGGTGGCGGTCCTCGGGCAGCTGGACCTCCTCGACGATGAGACGCTCACCACCCTGCGGCAAGAACTTTGCCCGCCCGTGCAAAGCTTCGCGGGGCAACCGGTTGGGGAAATCCGGCAGGTCTTGACCCTGAGCCGCGCCTAATCCTCAGATCCTGGCGGCGGTACCCGCAGGACCACTCGACTCATCGTGGACGGTGGAGGACATGCTCACCGAGAGCGCTCCGCCCCTCTCAACTTCACGGTTTCCTGACGTGATGAAGCCGCTCATGCACCCGCCGTGGGCGTGAGCGTGGGACTCAAGCCATTGGAAGGGCGCCTTGCCATGCTGACTATTCGCCAATCGAAAGTCCTCCACGGTCCGAATATTTGGGCTCGGGTGCCGGTCATCCATCTTGTGGTCGACCTTGGCGAGCTGGAGGACCGGCCCACAAACATGATCCCGGACTTCACGCCACGCCTCGTCGCCCTGCTTCCCTCCCTCGACGACCATGTCTGTTCCGTGGGCCGCCGCGGCGGGTTCATTGAGCGGATGGAGGAGGGGACCTGGATGGGTCACGTGCTTGAGCACGTGGCGCTGGAGATGCAACGGCTGGCCGGAGGAACGGTGACCCGCGGCAAGACGCGGACGACGGGTGAGCGGGGTGTCTATAACGTCATTTACGCGTATCAGCAGGAAGATGTCGGGATTGCCGCTGGCCAACTGGCTGCTCGTCTTCTCAATCATCTCGTTTACGGAACTGAAGCGGACTTCGATCTCACCAAAGAGATCGAAGAGCGGGTTATTCGCCTTGCCGAGCGCCGGGCCTATGGACCGTCAACGCTCGAAATCGTCTCGGAGGCGGAAGGTCGGGGCATCCCGGTGATGCGGCTCTATCACGACCGCTCGATCGTCCAATTGGGACAAGGTCGCTACCAACGACGCATTTGGGCCACACGGACTTCAACGACCTCTGGTACGGCGATGGACATTGCCGGCAACAAACATCTCACCAATCAGTTGCTCCGCGACTTGGGCATACCGTCACCCCGCGGAGTCGCCGTGAGCGATGAAAACGAGGCCGTGCGGCAGGCGGCCCGGATGGGCTATCCGGTCGTCTTGAAGCCCATTGACGGGAATCATGGACGTGGGGTTTGCGTTGACCTGGCTGACGAGCAGGCCGTCCGCAGCCATTTCGCGGTTGCTCGTGGGGAAAGCCGCAGCGGCTCGGTGATCGTCGAGCAGATGATGCGCGGCAAGGACTTTCGTGTCCTGGTCATCAATAACGAGGTCGTCGCCGTTGCCGAGCGGGTGCCGGCGCATGTCGTGGGTGATGGGGAGCACAGCGTCGAGGAGCTCATCCATCGCACGAATGCGAATCCGCTCCGGGGCGTGGGCCACGAGAAATCCCTCACCCGCATCTCCATCGACCGTCACGTCCACAAAATCCTTGCTGACCAGAACCTCACGTTGGACGCTGTGCCCGAGGCTGGGCGCTTCGTCCAGCTCAAGCAGACGGGCAACATGAGTACGGGCGGCACGGCGATTGATTGCACGGACCAGGTGCACCCTGACAACGTGGAGATCGCCCTTGAGGCGGCCTTGAGTGTCGGGCTGGACATTGCGGGCATTGATTTCGTGACGCCCGACATCACCCGATCGGTCAATGAGGTGGGTGGGGGAATCATTGAAATCAATGCTGCGCCCGGCTTCCGCATGCATACGCATCCCACCGAGGGGTTGCCTCGCCAGGTAGGCCGTGCCGTGGTGGACATGCTGTTCAAGCCGGGTGATCCGTCGCGCGTGCCCATCGTGGCAGTCACCGGAACGAACGGCAAAACAACGACGTCGCGCATGATTGCCCACATCGTCCAAACAGGAGGACGATCCGTGGGATTGACGACCAGCGACGGCATCTA